>JAKOQC010000509.1 GCA_029778565.1 bacterium | reverse complement strand
TGAGAAGGCTGAGTATGAGTACAAATGCTAAAACAGTTAACAGTGCAATGCCTTTCTTCATGGGCTTGTCACCACCTTTACGGTAACGTCTTCACACGGCGTACCATCGACCCCGATAAGAGGGGGTATCGTAACGAAAACTGGTTGCGTCGTAGCGCTGGTCTGTATGTACAGCTCTTGGTAAACATTTCTACCATTAAGCGGTGTTGTGCCTGTCAAACTCACAGTGGCAGTTTTTCTAACACCATTGTCGACAATAATAGTTGTAATCGTACTTGTATCAGTCACCAGCTGCAGGTCAGAAGACCCTGTAGGCCTAACACCAAACCCCAGAGCAGGATAATAAAGGCCAATTGTGACGTTGTTACCACTACGGGTAAACTTCTCGGGTACTGGTGCGGCATTCACCAGTTTTTTAATAACCACCGTATTATCAAACCTTCTGCCATCGGAAGACGGTATGCTCAGGTAAAGAAGCAGCAAAAATCTATTGTCAGATGGTTGCTGTATGGACACTGAGGCTGTTTGAACATCCAAAGTTACCGTGCCACTGGTAGAGAGCTTCGCAGCGCCTATTAAATCTTTAAAATTCACCGTAGTGGGTACTAAGCTTTTCTTGTACAGCGTCACCGACGGGAGATTTTTGTCAACAGTGTAAGTAGCACTTAGCTGTATGCTCTGTGCATTAAGATAAACAGCGCTGTAAGCTCTCGATAGTCCGATGACATAGTTGGGTAAAGCTATAAGCCTATTTTTAACAAAGGTGAATATCCAAGTACTTGTAAAGAGCACTAAAAGCATCAACACCGATAGAAGTGCTAAACTGATAAGCACTTCTACGAGAGTCATTCCCTTGTAACTTTTTTTATTCCCCTTCATGCGCACATTATAACACTTTTTTTTTCACAATTATTCGAAGGGTTTCGTACAATTTTGTCAAGTGGTTTCGCCTCCGAAGAAACTGCTTGATAACGTAATAATGTACAATAATAACATACCGAGAAATTACTTAAGGGGGCAAGAGATGCACGGCTTAACTGTAAAGAAAGTTTATTTTTATGCTTTGTCGTTCATACTCCTTGCCATAATGCTTTACAGTGTGGGTGAAATTGTCTGGAGACTGTCTGAAATAATTATTCAGCCTCCCATACTAGACATTGAAAGCCGAAAAGCGAACATGTATTTTAACTGGAGAATAATAGCTAAAAACTTGGTGTATCTGGTAGTTATCGCCCCAGTGTTCTGGCACCACTGGCATATAGCACATAACCTGGAGTGACACGTTAGGTACCTATTAAAGAAGGGGGTGCTAAGTCCATGCAAAATTGGACAGCAAAAAAGAGTTATTTTTATGGAGTTTCACTGGTGTTACTCCTGTTAATACTTTTCAATGTAGGCAGTCTTTTATGGCAGCTAGTTCAAATAACCGTTTTACCTCCTTTGCCCTCTGGCACATGGAACTATGAGGACGCAAAACGTCAGCTTCTTTGGGAGAAATACGGTACCACAGAAAACGTAACGGTCACGCCTGAGGAAGTGCAAGCCTTCATAGAACAAAAAGAAAGAGAGAGCCAACAGTCGACGCTTTACTACAACTGGCAAGTCGTAGCAAAAAATGCACTTTATTTGGCAGTAATCGTCCCTCTTTACTGGTATCACTGGAAAGTTGCTCGCACTTTGGAGTGACGAAGTAAGAGAGGGAGCCCATTTTATGGAAAAAAACACAGTAAAACAAGCTTATTTCTACGCCGTCTCCTTCATTTTGCTTATGATGATGCTCTACAGCCTTAACAGCCTTGTGTGGCAAGTAATCGGCATAGTGGCACCTCCACCTCTAATTATGGGACAGTGGAACTATGAGGACACAAAACGCCAGCTTCTTTGGGAGAAATATGGCACCACAGAAAACGTAACAGTCGCACCTAAGGAGGTTCAAGCTTTTGTAAAGGAGAAGAAAGAAAAAGAGCGGCAATTCCAAATCTATTCTTGGTATCAGGGAGCCGCAAAAAATGCCATTTCCTTGGCGGTATACTTCCCAGTGTTCTTGTACCACTGGAAAGTAGCTCGTACACTGGAGTAATTCAACAAGGAGAAGCTGTGCAATGACGGAAAAACAAAACACAGGAATAAAGACCTATTATTACGTTGCATCGTTTGTGTTACTAATGCTTATCTTGTTCTATGCCAGTAACCTGGTCTCGCAAGTTGTTCAAATCCTGGTTCAACCGCCAGTTTCCCTCATTCGCGTGAACTACGAGGATGCCAAGGCTCAGCTCCTTTGGGAAAAGTACGGACCGGCTGGAGGGGGTAGTGTCACACCGGAAGAGGTGAAAGAATTTGTAATACAAAGGGAACTTCAGTACAGAAAAGTGGCTCTTCGCCACAACTATTCCATAGCGGGTCGGAATGCAATCTATCTATTAATCATAATTCCAGTGTATTGGCATCACTGGAAGGTGGCACTTTCACTGGAGT
>JAKOQC010000508.1 GCA_029778565.1 bacterium | reverse complement strand
TTTGAAAGATGGAAGACATTGAAAGCGCACGTAACGCCATGTTAAAGTGCGCACTTAAATACGCTGACTTAGAATGGGCAGTGTTACCGTTGCATTCAATAGTACACGGACAGTGCACCTGTGGTAACAAAGACTGTTCATCACCTGGTAAGCATCCACGGACACTACATGGAGTTAAAGATGCTTCTTCTGATCCAGATGCTATTATGGATTGGTTTACAAGGTATCCAGATTCTAACATTGGTATTGCTACAGGATCTAAATCTGGTATATTCGTGATTGATATCGATGGCGTTGATGGCGAGAGAAGCTTAGAAACTTTACAGCAAGAATACGGACCCCTACCTACCACACTTACCGTTAGAACTGGTAGCGGTGGTAGGCACTTATACTTCTTACAACCACCTAATGTTACTATTAAAAACAAGGTCGCACTACTACCTGGTGTAGATATTAGAGGTGATGACGGTTTTGTAGTCGCGCCACCAAGTATACACGCAAGCGGTAGTGTTTATAAGTGGGAATCAGAAGAAGATACACCTATAGCTAACCCACCAGATTGGTTGTTAAAAATCATTAACGAGGATACACTATACTTCAAAAAAGCAGAACCTAGAATGTTGCGCACGGTAGATTTAGTATTAGCGGGTGTACCAGAGGGGCAACGAAACAATACTTTGTTTAAGTATGCTTGCCGTTTAAAAGCTAAGAGGCTTACCAAAGAAGAAGCAACCGCGTTAGTATTAGAAGCAGCATCTAAATGTATACCACCTTTACCAGAGAAAGAAACATTAAAGATAATTGAAAGCGCTTGGAAGTATTCTGAAAGTTACAGCTTAACAGACCTAGGTAATGCAGACCGATTAGTTGCTTTGCATGGGCAAGACATCCGCTATTGTAAAGCTTGGAAGGAGTGGCTGATCTGGGATGGGCGCAGATGGAAGATCGATGATACCTTTGAAATAATGAGAAAAGCAGAAGATGTAATTCAATTTATGAAAGCAGAATCTTCTAACATTAAAGATCCAACCGAACGTGAACGCTTTGAAAGATTTATAACACAATCCGAACAAAAAGAAAAATTTAAAGCTATGATTGATCTTGCAGTTGGTAAAGAAGGTATAGCAATTCAATTGCAAGAATTGGATACTGATCCTTGGTTGTTAAACGTTGCAAACGGTACTATAGACTTAAGAACTGGCTATCTAAGACCACATAAACAAGAAGATTTAATAACTAAGATAGCAGATGTAGAATATGATGCAAATGCTACAGCACCGAGGTGGGAGCAGTTTCTTTATGAAATCATGCTGGGCGATGAAAACCTAGTTAAATTTTTACAACGTGCGGTAGGTATGAGTTTAACAGGTGTTATAGAAGAACATGCACTGTTTGTTTTATACGGCACTGGTAGAAACGGTAAAAGCACGTTTCTAAACACGTTAATAGAAGTGCTTGGTGACTACGCGATGCAATCCGCCTCTGACTTGTTAATGGCGTTAAGAGGAGATACACACCCTACCATGGAAGCTGACTTGTTTGGTAAGCGTTTTGTGGTAACTGCTGAAACAGGACAAGGACAGAAACTAAACGAAGCATTAGTTAAACTACTAACAGGTGGTGATAAAGTTAGAGCACGTAGGATGCGCGAAAATTACTGGGAGTTTAAGCCTACACATCATATATGGCTTGCAACTAACTATAAACCACGTGTATATGGCACTGATATAGCAATGTGGAGCCGTATTAAACTAATACCATTCAATGCGCAGTTTCTCGATGGAGATCCAAGACAGGATAAAAAACTACCAGAGAAGTTGTTATCAGAAAAAGCGGGTATTCTTAGATGGGCAGTAGAAGGTTGCTTGTTATGGCAAAAAGAGGGCTTAGGAGTACCAGAAAAAGTTATAGCAGCTACCAACGAGTATAAGGTGGAACAAGACACTATTGCAGCGTTTATAAGTGATTGCATCGAAACCGATCCTAACTCTGATGTTACATCTAGCGAATTGTATAAAGCTTACACGCGGTGGTGCGAAGAAAACGGTGAGCGTCCATTTTCACAAAGAGAGCTAGGCGTTAGACTTACAGAACGTGGTTTTACACGCGGACGTGCTACAGGTGGTGTAAGGGTATGGAAAGGCATTAAGCTAACAACTCAAACGCAGGGAAACCTTTACTAGTTAATGTAACATACATACAAAAACAATCAAGGCGGGGCTTATAAGCCCCGCTTTTTTTGATATCCACAAGTGTGTAAAAAAAATCAAGTTCCCAAAATGGGAACTTGAAGCACCATTAAGAGAGTGACGCATCTAAGAAGTTAGTGACACATCTAGTGACACATCTTTTAGAGATGTGTCACTAAACAAAGTTAGGTAAAACCTAACTCCATTGAATTTAGTGACACAAGTGACACAACTTTTCCAGTTTATTTTCTAGTAGAAGATTTTTCTATAGATCTATATACGTTTTCTTGTGTCACTTGTGTCACTACCTTTAAGAAACATAGATAAATACTAAGTGGAATCGAGTGACACATCTAGTGACACAAGTGACACATCTATAGACTTGTGTCACTTTTTTTAATGGTAGGGTAAGAATCAAAAACGCCCTCTCGTTTTATAAGAGGGCGTTAAGAAAAAGGAGGAGGGCACCCTACACCCACTCTGTAGCTACCAAACTACTGAGCTGTAGGATTGTTTATAGCTTCGTAACCGCCCATCGCTGTTAAAGTAACCAGCACCGCATTAAGTAATGTAACTAACACACCTTGCATGCCTTCACCTCGCGGTGCAAAAGCTGCGGTTAGTATCAGTGCTACAATGAAAGCGTAAATTCTTACCACGTAGTCGTCAAACTCTTTTTTAATAATACCTTTAGTAAATTGCACGATTAAACCTGTAGCGGTAACTAAACCAGCGAAGGTAGCTAGCATTTCTAAAGTAAAAAAATCATTCATTCTCTCACCTCCTCTACCTTGCAGTTATAAAATTTATAAAAGTAAATAACAGTCCCATGCCAGCTATCATAACAGGTATTAGCCACATGAAGGTGTTTAATTTTGTAGTAGTTTCTTCTACCTTTTGTCGTAGGTTGTTATAGTCTCGTATCAGGGTTCTGGTAGCTTCCATGTCAGCCTTTAACTCGCTGATGTCGTCTTTAAGTTCGTCAATCTTCTCTAACAACTCTTTAACCTCATACACATGCACCGCCCCCCACCTTCTTATTAACTAAAAAATCTTTTTTATCATTAGAATACAAAGTCATAAGTTACCTTCATAGTATTATTGCTTGTTTTTGTAATAGGTTGTGGTAATAAAGTCCGCGCCCCGTATTGTAACCTGTTATATTTAATCTGCCCCCTATATGGGAGAATACCTATGGTATTATCTTCATTTATCCAAATATCTGATGTATCCCATGAGCTAATAGGATAGGCTTTTACGGCATTTAATATTTTGTTATTATTAATATCCATTGTAAAAAATTCTGCATTATTTCTTACCGCCCACAAAAGTCCATTGTTATCAAAAACGATTCCCACTATATTAGGTGCTGGTTTCACAATGTTACCTATAATTTCTCCGTTACTAGGGTTTATTTTATAAATAAAGTCATCGGTGCTTATAACCCACAATATACCATCATGCCATGTTATTCCCACTATAGGTATTGTTAAATTTAAAGCGTCTATAACTGTCCAGTTAGTAACATTTACTTTAACAATCCTAGTCCCTCTTGCAGCCCATAAATAACCATTGCCCCATGCTATACCGTCATAGCCTATCCCCGATAAATAAGGATAGGATTCGGCAATTGTTAAGTCTAAATTAATCTTCCAAAAAAATCTATTGTTAGTTTTGTTTAAACCGCACAACCAAAAACAATCATCACCTCTAGTAATGCCATACTGATGTATAGTATTATCCCATAAGTCTGTAGTCGCATCGAAAACAAACCTCCTTAATCCATATATAGGATCATTCATAGTGTTTCCCCACATAATAGTTCGGATAGTCCCGTTACCAGCATGGGTCGGAAAATCAAACACCCAGTGGACTTTATCATTAGTAGCATAACTTTCTACAGTATTTAATGTGCCTCTTAACGTATCGCTACCAGAATAAGTAGATTTACCACTCCATCCTATAAGTGATCCAATAAATGGTATATCAACATCTTGTGGTGCGATATCTGAAGTTGTTAAAATGATATTATTAAAAGAGTATGTTGGCTCTGCGGGAAGCGTTCCAGGGCATCCTCTAAAAAAGTCTTCTTTCATATCCCAAAGTAGATGGTTTTTTGCTAATGTAGTTATCATATTTTCGCTTTTAATTTCTTTATTTTTTTTACCAGATTTATCAAATAGTTCTACGGTTACTAATCCCCTTACTGGCTTTAATTTTGTTAAATCTACTACTTTAATCATTCGTTTTTTTCACCTCGCATCATGCATCCCCTAAAGTAATACTACCGCCGTCTTGCTGTATAATTAACATGCTATTTAAACTTAAGTTTTCTTGTGCTACAGGTCTTACATCGGTGAAAACACCGCTAGTTATATTAGCACCATTTAAATAAAGTTGTAGGTTATTAATTGGTATACTAATAGCGCCAGCACTAGTTTGAAAGTTAACAGATAATGTAGTAATACTTGCTGGTACAGACGGTATTATAAATGATACTCCAATTGTATTCCATCCTACTTCACAGTTTTGTTTTAATGTGGG
>JAKOQC010000062.1 GCA_029778565.1 bacterium | reverse complement strand
CCAACCCCTTCCTGCGTAGCTTAGCCTGTAAACTCGGTAAGCTCTTTATTCTTCCCTTTATCGCATATAAATGTCCTACACCGTCAAATAAAGCCTGAGCTTCTCGCATAAGCTCTTTGAATTTGTCCATATTCTCGTTGTAGAACTGCTCAAGATTAAATTGCAAATTATCACTCCTCATCAGGTATTCTGACATAAAAAAGCACCCCCAATAAAACCTCTTGGAGGTAGCTTTTACTTAGTACTTACAGCACTTCTTATTATCGTCTGTCTTATCAGCTGATGAAGCCTTGCACCTGCAATTACATCCCTCAGGTTTTGCGACAACCTCTAAGTTCGGATGACCCGAATGTGTGAAGCAACACCCCTTGTGATGAGATGTACTGCAACCCTTGAATTGTTGTTTGTTCTCTCCACAATTACACGCCATTTGCCTGCCCCCTCTCTTATGCTGATAAATACTTGGCGTCCAAGGTCACTTTTGCACTGGGCATATACCCATTCTGCACCTTGAACTGATAAGTTAAATTACTTAAAGCTTTCTGCTTGCTTACGGCTCTCGTAGAAGCCCTAAAATTAGTGGTTACCAAGTTTCCAAAAATCCAAACTGGCCCATTATAGTTATAGGTTTGCATACATCTTTGACCCCCTTTTATATTTTTGCTTTCTTGTTTATAGTATACTTTACTTGTTATAAGTTGTCAATACTATTTTCACAAGAATTTCAAAGAATTTATCGAAAGCTGTGGAATTATACGTAGAACTCTTGCATATCGTCCAGTCGTAAGCAAGCCAAATGCTCGCCGTAAGCAGCTCCACAATCCAGATTGATTTTGTCCTCGTACACTGGGTCGTGCCAGATTTTTAGTTCGCCATGCAAATGCTCCACCTCATTCTTTTCTCTGAAATTAAAGATAATCAAGCACTGCCGATAAAATCACCTTAACTGTGTCGACTACTATCGAATTTCCCGCCATTTTGTAAAGATGTCCTTTGCTCATATCCTTGCCGCCATAGAACGTATTATTCAACGCAGCCTGAGCCTTGAAAAAGTCGTCATCTTTGAATCCCATAACCCGCCAGCTCTCCAATGGCGTAAGCTTACGCACTGGGTACGGCGTAAGTGGCGTCGGCTCTACCAGATAAAGACCTGTGTAACTGCCTAATCCACCTCCTTGGGCGGTCTGACTGCACGCTATCCCCAGAGAACTGTAAACACGGTTGCCCTGCGGGTAGTT
>JAKOQC010000507.1 GCA_029778565.1 bacterium | reverse complement strand
GAATTTCTATTGATAAGGGTCGTCCCTGTGGCATAAACTTTACCATCAAGATTGTATGCGGCACCGCTTCCTGCTGTATTGAAATCAACGGTATTAATTGTCCCTTCGTTAATCAATTGTGAAGTGTTATTCTCTACACTGACTTTAGATGTCGCATTTATTGTCCCTTGATTGTAAAGTAGGCCATTATTACTAACAGAAATATTCGTACTGTTTAATGCCCCTTGGTTGTACACAGAACAATATTGAGCAATTTCAACTCCTTCTGAAAAAGCGAGCGTTCCCCCTTCTGAAATATAAATTTTTGTAGGGTTTGCACTGAAAGATGTAGCATTGGTAAATGTAAGTTTTGCCCCTTTTAGAATGTATAAACTAGTGTTTGCACTTATATATTTATAATTCATACGGACGTCACTTCCGGTCACATAAATATTAGTAGAAGTCCACGTATTAAGCTCCTTTCCAGAAGCATTATTTGTAATTTCAAAGTTACCTGAGGTAATATTCCCAATACCATCTTTCCATTGTCCATACAAACTAATATCATAAGCATCTTTAGGTACTTTATTCGCGAAGTCACTATTATTAGGAGCCGATGCCCAAGTAATACTGCTTGCCGGACTTGATATCCGTGTCGTAGTACTGCTACGTGTGGCTTTTGCGGAGTTACTGTTGCCACCAAAACTGACGTTTAATACGCCATTATTCATTGTCCCCTTTTGAATAGTAGGAATACTATCAGAGGTATATGCAATTACATAAAAATCAGTTTGCGTTTTTGAACATTCCATTTTAGATGTAAATGTTCCACCCTCAGCAACTGTGCCATAAGCCAAAGTACTATAATTCCCGCCATCCAAAGGATTCCTGTCATAAACGCCGACAGTATATTTACTGTCAGTACCTAAAGAAACAGTAACGTTAGCGTTACATGTAGTCACGTCATTCCATGTCTGATCACTTGCAATTTCACCAAAGGTCTTAACAAAATTAGCTTCTGATTCCTCTTTTGCCGCATTTTCGTTGTAAGTATTTTCCCAACTAGTACAACTTGTTGCCATAACAGCTATCGCTACTAATGGCAAAGAATATAAATATTTTTTCATCTCTTATAAGGTGGGTTCTAATAATTATATTTTTTGAGATACTTATTCCGCCAGAGCCCTTTATGCGGGATGCACCTCATTTCTTTTATCGCAAATATAATAAAAATCTGTTATAGCTTGGCTCCCCCCTCTCGTTTTTTTAATATCTATTGCATATATTTTACTTTAATTTTCATTTTATGCTATGGGCACAGGAGTCAGCCTCATGATTTGCGTGTAGCGACATATGTTATAGACTAGGCAGGTCATTGCGACATCTGCCCTTGCCCTGAGTATTCCAACTCTGCGAAAGATCAGTCCGCACATAGACTGTTCCATAAAGCCGAAAACGTGTTCAACAAGGCAGCGTGTCTT
>JAKOQC010000506.1 GCA_029778565.1 bacterium | reverse complement strand
ATTACCTGTTACCGCGCCCTTCATACTGTCCAATAGCCCTGTTTGGCTGCCGCCAATGCTAAAAGCAGGCAGACTTAGTTTTGCAGTCCATTCTGCGATCAGATATTCCCCCGCCGGCAATGGCACCGTTTCCATCGGTATGTCAAACACTTCTTCCAGGCCACCGCGGGGATTTTGCTGTAGAGCTTTAGGCAAATGGCCCTGGGCCATGTTGGGTTTTATTATCATTGCTGCTCACCTCATTTATTTATGGGATGCAAAAAGCACCCTCATGTGAGAGTGCTTTTGTTGTTTGGTGTATAATACCTAATTATTTCAGCTTAAAAGAATTAATTAATTTTTGGAAATCAGCTTCATAAACTTCCCACTCATCCTTTGCACAAGTTAATGTCAAAATATAACTTTTCTGTCCTAGAGGAACGATTAATTGTTGGTTCTTAACAGCTAAATTGTTTTGAGAGATTATATATTCGTTAGTCGAAACTCCAGCTTCAATATTCCCTACTTTTAATGTAGTAAACTCAACTTGCTTATAGTTTTTAATTCCAGTGCCGCTCCCAAGTATTTCAAGAAGCTCGCCTGCAGAATCGGCTTGTTCTTTTGCAGATGGAGCAAGAAACGGGAATGTCTGAATCACTAAATTTATATTAGCTGCGAAATCTTTTTCTTCATCTAAAGAAGGGTAAATAATAAATTCAGGAGAAGGCTCCATTTCCATCCCTGTTTCTTCAGGATTAACCACTATCCACGAACTAGGATAACTAAACTCATATTCATCAGATGAATATGTTTTCCATTTTGGTTCTACTATTCCGGCTTTCTGTGAGAGAGAACCAGAATCTGCTTCTGTCGCAGCCTTTCTCCCAGCTTCACGCCCTACATCGAAATTTTCCTTAGTTGAAGGTGTAATAACTAAGCCAATAACAAACAACGCCAATGCTACTACTGCTAGTACACCAATTTTTTTATATTCCCATCCCTTCTTAAGAACTGCTTTTACAACCAGCAT
>JAKOQC010000505.1 GCA_029778565.1 bacterium | reverse complement strand
GTTTCTAACGCGGTAGTAACGGGGCTCAACAACACCGCATTGAGGGCAGGCTGGGAGATTGCCGTAGGCCAGGTTGAACATGTAGTCAAGACAAGTGTCATCATCAGGAAACTCCAGATGAAACGTATCTATTGTGTACCGTTCAACTTTCATACTTACAGTTTAGCTCATCTGTTCCTTGATGTCAAGGGATAGTCGCGCAATATTCTCTTTGATTACACCCAAGAAACCAGCTACTCATTACATACCTGGGTAACCGCTCCACCACCATTCGTTTTGGGTAGTAAGCAAAGCAAGCAAGTTCAGTTTCAGATAAATGTGCCTGCCGATGCCGAACCGGGCGGACATTATGCTGTCTTTCGTTTTACTGGCCAAGCACCAGAACTACAAGAAACCGGTGTAGCTCTTTCTGCAAGTATTGGTACCTTAGTACTTTTGCGTATAGGTGGAGCTATAACAGAAAAAGCCAATGTGGTTGAATATTACTCGGCAACACCAACCTTTGCCAAATCTGCTTTCTTCGAAACGGGCCCTATTGGGTTTGTAGAACGTATTCGTAATGACGGGAACATACATATTAAACCAACTGGTACTATAGAAGTTACCGATATGCTTGGGCGTAATGCTGGTACATTGCGAGTAAATGGTGATCCAACTAACCCACAAGACCCACCACGCAGTATCTTACCGCAGAGTATACGGCGTTTTCAGCAGACTTTAAACAGCAAATGGATGTTTGGGCGCTATACTGCTAAGATGAAACTTACGTATGGACCAAACGCGACACTACTAGAATCTACCACAACATTCTGGGTAATCCCATACAAACTAATTCTTCTGGTTCTGCTCATTGGTATAATCTTGTTCTTCTTAATTCGATTCTTAATTCGCCGTTACAACCAACATATTATTAAGCTCGCACAAAAAGCTAATCAAGACACCCTGCAAAACCCATCACAGGGTACTGCCCCTATGGCGGGATCATCAAGTAGTCACAAGCCTGCACACAAACCAGCCACTAATCATAAGAAACCAACAAACCCACCAAAACGACAAAAAAAATAACCTATTAAGGCTATAATATAAGGATGAAACCATCCTTAAAAGACCAACTTAAGCAACTGCCAGCCAAGCCTGGAGTGTATTTCTTTCGTGATGCTACCGGTAAGATTATTTATATTGGCAAAGCATCACTTCTTAAACGACGGGTAACAAGCTATTTTCAGAAGAATCATCGCGACAGTAAAACGCCAATATTAGTAAGCAATATTGCCGTCATAGATTGGATAGAAACTGGCTCAGAAATTGAAGCCTTATTTTTAGAAGCTGAGTTTATTAAACGACACAAACCACTTTATAACATAGAATTACGCGATGATAAGAACTTTGTCTACATTAAAGTCGCTCTTACCGAAGATTATCCATATATTATGCTGGTACGTCGCCCCAGCGATGATAAGAGTAAATATTTTGGCCCGTTTATTTCTGGCTATCAGGTTAGGCAAGCGCTGCGCTACATGCGCAAAATATTTCCGTATTATACTCGCCCAAAACAAACCAATTCTTCTAAGTTAGAATATCAAATAGGGGTAGCACCGGCACCAGAAATCAGTCGCGAAGCATACCGACAAGGTATTCATAAGCTGATGCTTATTTTTGAAGGTAAAACGGCAACCTTGGTAAAAGAGCTCGAAAAAGAAATGAAGCGCCTGGCAAAAAGTAAAGATTATGAAGCTGCCGCCGCGGTGCGTAATCAATATTTAGCAATTAAAGCACTTGGTAGTAAGATTGTTTTTGGTAAAGATGAGACGTTCGATTTAACTCTAGATAAAGCACTATTTGAGTTAGCAGAACTTTTGGGTCTTAAACGAACACCACGACGTATAGAGTGTTATGACATTTCTAATTTTGCTGGTGGAGATGCGGTAAGTAGTATGATTGTATTTACCGACGGAGTTCCAGACCAAAAAGAATATCGGCATTTTAAGATGCGTACCAAAGGACCGAATGACTTTGCTATGATGGCAGAAACTTTGCAAAGAAGGTTTGCACCGCGTAATAGCAAATGGCCCAAGCCAGATTTAATAATTGTAGATGGGGGAAAGGGTCAGCTTGGTGCTGCTCGTCAACAACTAGCAGCAGATGGTATTACTATTCCAGTGGTTGGCCTGGCTAAACGGTATGAGACAATTGTGCAGCATAGTGATGATAGTAAAGGCAAACGAAGTGCATTATCGCGTGAAGAAGGGGAATTTGTACTTACAAATTTTGAGTCTAGCTCACCGCTACTACATTTACTGCAACGAATTCGCGATGAAGCGCATCGCTTTGCAGTGAGTTATCATACATTAGTACGCAAAAAACGTACCAATAAGTCTTTACTGGAGGATATACCAGGAGTAGGGCAAGTTACAAGAAAAAAACTTATTCGTCACTTTGGCAGTGCCCGCGGTGTTATGGGGGCAAGTGAAAAAGAGCTGGCAGAAGTAGTAGGACCAAGTTTGGCGAAAAAACTCTCAGAGCAGACAAAAGAATAGATCAGAAAGAAAGCCATAAAATTTAGTCAAATACTCGAAAAATCACCTTTGATATGGTAAAATAACGGAGTGTTAAAGCGATTTATTTGGAGCTGGATTGGTAACGCGGTAGGCTTATTTTTAGCCAGCTTACTTATACCGGGAGTTGATTA
This sequence comes from bacterium, assembly GCA_029778565.1. Taxonomy (GTDB): domain Bacteria; phylum Patescibacteriota; class Saccharimonadia; order CAILAD01; family BJGX01; genus JAHFOQ01. The sequence continues at coordinate 26,490 of JAKOQC010000505.1, read as the reverse complement.
CCAAAATAGATTTTTCGTACTACTTATAGCCAGTCTTATTTTTGGTGTCGTGAATGCTCTTATTCGACCACTGGTAGTAATTATCAGTTTGCCAGCTATCATGCTTACACTGGGTATCTTTACTTTAATTATTAACGCCCTCATGCTTTGGATAACCACCAGAATCTATCCACCATTCCAATTACATAGTATTTGGGCAGCTATTGGGGCAGTAATTATTGTTTGGCTTGCTAACTATTGTATTGATTTATTTATTTTAAAAGAGGAAAACGTATGAGATCTGCATTGATTGCAACAACTATTATTACCAGTATTTTACTGGTTATTGTAATTCTTTTACAAAACCAAGGTTCTGGTTTGGGAACAGCTTTTGGTGGTGACAGCGGATTTTATCGTACCAAGCGGGGTGCAGAACGGGTGTTATTTTATCTAACAATAGCTTTGGCGGCTGGGTTTGTTGCTAGCTTAGTTGGTCTACTTGTTGTTCACTAAAAAATAATGAATTCATATTTAAAATTTAAAACTCATCGCAGTCTGCGTCGTTTTAGACGCAGTATGAAGACTTGGGAAATTTGGTTTGGTAATTATCTTAACCGGCATCTTATTGGTGGCTGGAAGAAGCTAAGCGAAGTACGATGGATGGTTATTGGCATGGCGCTTATTGTGGTAGTGAGTTTTTGGGGTATTTTAAATCAAATGAGCTCTGCTAATGCTCATTATCTAACCGAAGCCCCGGTTCGTGGTGGAGTCTACGCTGAGGCAATCAGCGATAAAGTTACTTCTGTTAATCCGCTCTTTACCGACAACTCTGGAAGTAGTGATGTTAGTCGATTAGTTTTCTCTGGTCTTACGAGAGTAAATAACAACCGTCAAATAGAAGGTGATTTAGCGCAAAGTTGGGACGTGAGTGCCGACAAAAAAACCTATACCTTTCATTTACGTCCAAATGTAGTCTGGCACGATGGTGCCAAGTTTAGCGCTGATGACGTCGCCTTTACTATTGCACGCGTGCAAAATCCAGATACTCGTAGTAGTGAAAGTATCAACTGGACCAATGTTCGCTACCAGGTAATTGATCCTCTTACTATTAGTTTTACTCTGCCTGCTAGTTATGGTCCGTTTTTAAGTAACGCTACTCTGGGTATTTTGCCAAAACATTTATTAGAAACCGTACGTCCAAGTTTGCTTAAGACTCATGAATTTAATCAAAAGCCTGTTGGCACCGGACCATACATCCTTTCTCAACTCGATCCGCACTCTCAGAATATCGATCTATTAGCGAATAAAAAGTATTATCTGGGAACACCATTTATTGATAAGTTTGAATTTGTTGAGTACCTATCTGCAGTCGACTATCTTGATGGCTATGCCAAACAGCAGGTACAGGGCTTTGCTGTTGCTAACCCTCAACAGCTAGATACTGTGAGTAAAATTGATAATTTAACCATTCATCATCTAAATTTGCCCGCTTACGCCGGTGTTTTCTTTAATATGAAATCACCAGAGTTGGCTGATCCACGCATACGCCAAGCTTTAGCTTATGCTACAGATAAAAAATCACTAGTGAATAATCAATTACATAACCAAGCAATCGCCGTACCATACCCAATTTTGGCTGGGTATAGCGGGTTTGATGCCAGTGTACCTCGTTACGATTACAATTTATCGTCTGCACAAGCATTGGTACAACAAATTGGCCAAACGAATATTAATAACACTACAATTACCATTGCTACTCTTAAAAACTCTAGTTACGATGATGTAGCCGAGGCGCTGAAGACAATGTGGGAAAAACTTGGCTTGCGTGTAGAGATTAATGCTATGGATCTTGGTGCTTTGCAACAAACAGCAATTCGACCACGTAATTATGACGTCTTGCTGTATGGCCAAGATTTGGGGGTAGATTCTGACGTGTATAGTTATTGGCATTCGAGCCAAGTGAGCGATCCGGGTTTAAATGTAAGCAATTATAGTAATGCAGAGGTAGATAAGCTTTTAGAGGCAGGGAGAATTGCTAAAGATGCCGATTATAGACAATCTCGTTATGCCGCCTTCTTACAGGCTTGGAGTAAAGATTTGCCAGCTATTATTCTATACACTCCATTTTATAATTACGCCCAGAGCGATGCCCTACACGGCTTTTCGGCACAAAAGATATCAGAACCAAGTGATCGGTTTTATAACGTGCAGAAATGGTATCTTAATACCAGCTTGCAGCCAAAAGCTACAGTTAAATAGCCAAAACAAATCTGATATAATCACCAGGTATGCGGATGTGGTGGAATTGGTAGACACGCTAGATTCAGGTTCTAGTGGGAGCAATCCCGTGGAGGTTCAAGTCCTCTCATCCGCACCAAAGAATAAAGCCAGAGCTTGTCTCTGGACTTATTCTTTGATTGAGAAGACTTGAACCCCAAGGTTAGTTCGAACGAATCTGATGAAATTCGAGCGCTGTCCTCTCATCCGCACCAAAACAAGAAGTCCCAGACGGGACTTTTTGTTTTTAAATTAGCTTAGGACTAAGTAAGTGAGATTAGTCAGATTCAGGCTATGTCTATTCTATTAAGGACTCGTATAGAAGAAATTATAACCAGAATCTCGGCTTCTATCCCAGCTGTAGCTGGGGCTTAAGAAGCACCAAAATTGTTTGTAACAATCAATACCGGCCACTTGGTTTTCAAAAGTTAAATCGGTAGCATGTTCTACATTATTAGCAGTACGGGTAAGTCGGGCGCCAGCCGGCACACCACTTACAGGCCGTATACAAAAGCTCGTGTTAACTGGAGCGGCAAAACTATAGCGACCGTCAGCATCAGTAGTTACGGTTCTATCACCACTGCATGTAGCTAACACAACATTTGGTAGGGGTTGATCGTTAAGTGTAACCCTACCATTTACTACCACATTATAACTACCAGAGGTGATACCAAATGGTCTGGCTGGGGGAGTAACTGGTGCAATTGCTGGCGTAGAGACAAAACTACTAATCTGGTCCTCCACTGCACCGGGTACCGTCGCGCCTTTTATCCAGCAATGGTAGCTAGCATTCCAGGGTTGGGTACCACGACGGGCGAAGGTATTATTAAAAGCTAAGTCTTGAATTGCTGGTGGAGCATCGGCTGGGTTAGGGTATTGTGCGGCTAGCTCAGGACCAACTGCACCACGCCAGGTGCCAAGGTCAAATTGATATGCACCAAAGTGGGTTGGGTTTTTCTTGTTTTGATAAAAATTGCCAGACTCACACTGGCCGATACGAGGGCGCCAGTAATCTGGATCGGTGCGAAAAACCGGTATACCGCTCGCAAAGCTACTGTAAATAAAGAACACACCAGCAGCTAAAAAAACTAAAATTAGCGCACCAATAAGAAACTTGTTTTGTTTTGCTCTAGCGAAGCGTTTAGAGCCTGTACGTGTTTTTGGTTTTATAGCCATAGACAAGAATAATACTACTTATGTTTTATACTAATACTTTTATAAAAAAATAGCAAACAATGCTTTGAAACACTGCCTAAAATTGTTATGCTTAGTACATATGAAAGGCCTACTTAAAGATTTAGCCAGTCAAATTAGTGGTGAAGTAACCGCTTCAGAACATGCACGCGAGTACTTCTCGACAGATGGTAGTATTTTTACTATTAAACCTCAAATGATTATTTACCCACGTGATGAAATGGATGTGGTAAATACTGTTAAGTTTCTTAATTGGCAAGCTCAAGAGGGCAAGGTAGTTGGTCTAACCGCCCGGGGTAAGGGTACCGATCAAAGTGGTGGTGCACTTGGTGCAGGCGCTATTCTTGTGTTTCCGGCACATATGAAGGCGCTAGTAGATATTGGTAAGAGTAGTGTTACCGCACAGCCAGGTATGCCCTATGCTACTTTGCAGACAGTTTTGCATAGTCATATGCATTATCTTCCGCCTTACCCGGCCAGTATTGATTTCTCGAGTATTGGTGGAGCAGTAGCGAATAATGCTGCAGGAGAAAAATCGGTAAAATATGGTAGTACGCGTCATTGGGTAAATGGCTTGCGAGTTGTGTTAAGTAATGGTGACGTTATAGAGACATATCGGCTAAGCAAAAAAGAACTGAAAAAGAAGAAGCAACAACCCACTTTTGAAGGCCATCTGTATAGAGAGCTTGATAGGATGATTACTGAAAATTGGGCAGAGATAGTGGCTAGTCGACCAAAAGTAAGTAAGAATTCTGCTGGTTATGATATTTGGGATGTAAAAGGCAAAGATGGTAGTTTTGATATGAGTCAGTTGATAGTTGGCAGCCAAGGAACCCTAGGTGTAGTTACCGAAGCAACATTTCGCACAGCTCCATACAATCCAGATTTAATGTTAATGGCAGGTTATTTTGATGATATTCATAAGGCATCTGAAGCTGTACAACATTTACTTAAACTAGATCCTAGTGCACTTGAAGTAGTAGATAAGAATCTTTTGGAGTTTTTAAAGAAAAATAAACCAGAATCACTCAAAGGTTTAGTATCAGAAGAGAACCTACCAGAAATAGTTTTACTTTGCGAGCTAGACGATATAAAACCAGGTACTCGCAAACGGAAAGCTAAGCAGGCCATGAAGATTCTCGAACATTATGCTAGCAGTACACGCGTAGCCGTAGACAAGCAGCAACAGGATGATTTATGGCGAATTCGCAGAGGTGCTGCTGCGGTAATTTGGAAAGTTGATGGACCGAAAAAAGCTCTGCCAATTATTGAAGACGGAATTGTGCCATCAGAAAAACTCACAGAATTTTTAAAAGATGCATATGAGCTATTTAAGAAAGAAAAAATTAATGTTGCTGTTTGGGGTCATGCTGGCAATGGACATTTTCATATTCAGCCATTTATGGATCTTAAGAATTTGCGTGACAGAGCAAAGGTGTTTGATTTGTCTGATAAATTTTATACACTGATTAAAAAAAATGGCGGTAGCAATAGCGGTGAACATAATGATGGAATTATGCGGGGAGTTTATTTAAAAGAAATGTTTGGCGAAAAAATATATGGATTGTTTGAAGAAATAAAAGATCTCTTTGATCCACTACATTTTCTAAACCCCGGTGTAAAAATAGATGTTACTCGCGAAGATGCCATGGTAAAAATGCGCAAAGAGTATTCTATGAAACATTTAGACGACCATATGCCCGGCTCGTATAATCACTAATTCTCGAAAAATAATCCAAAATCTGTTACAATAAGCGCTGCTAATGCAGACATGGTGCAACTGGTAGACTCTGCAAGCTGTCGAGTATCAACGAGCATTAGATAGAAGGCTTAAATAAGCCCCTCAATCAAAGTTGGGAGGCTAAGAAAGTCTTAGAGATAATTTGCGGACGTGGTGGAACTGGTAGACACGCAAGCTTGAGGGGCTTGTGGCCGAAAGGCTGTGGAAGTTCGAGTCTTCTCGTCCGCACCAATCACCCATAATCATCCTTATGATTGTGGGTGATTGTGTGTTTTAGTATAGTAATTTCTAGTACCTTACTGTCAGGGGAATAAATGCAGCCAGCCAAGGAAGTTGAAAGCAATATTGTCTCTGCCGAAGATGTATTTGGAGGTGTTTTTTCTGTCTTGGTAACTAGGGGATATACAAAGATTCAACCTAATCAGGCAGATTGCGCTTACGATTCTGCTTGTCAGGCAGTGTATTTACGGGTTCTAGAACTTTGTGATGAACAAGATAAAGAATGTGGTTTTGTTATCTTGCCACATATGACACATGGTGATTCGCAGGTAGCTAGAGACCAGTTACGCATCTGGCTATCAAGTAGGCTAATGCATTTTAGAAATCCTGGTGATGGCGCTTACTATTTTAGCATCACACCGAGAGACGCAGAATTTTTTCTAAACAACAGCGTTAGAGTCACTGGCTTCAGTAGAAGAATTTTTGAGGAGCTAACAGATATTTTTATTGACAGTATGGCTTCTTACTCGCATTAATCCTGAATCAGTTCAGGATTTTTTATTTTGGGCTACTTTTACAACATTACTCAGCAACATAACAACTGTCATTGGTCCAACGCCACCAGGTACGGGCGAGATAAGACTGGCCTTGTCTTTGACACTTTCAAAGTCAACATCGCCCTTAAGTTTGCCATCTATTTCATTAATTCCTACGTCAATTACTACAGCACGATCTTTTATCATCTCGGCGGTAACCAGGCCGGGTGATCCGGCAGCAGCAATAACAATATCGGCCTGTCGTGTAAGCTTGCTGAGATCATTAACTTGCCGGTGGCCTACCAAGACCTTGGCGCCGGCTTGCTCGAGTAGATAATATAGTGGTTTGCCCACCAAGTTGCTGCGGCCAATTACACAGACCGTTTTATTGTTAACTTCTACCTTAGATTGTTTTAGTAATTCCATTACAGCGAGAGGAGTGGCCGGAATAAAGCCTGGTTTACCGGTCTCTAAAGCATCTTGGCTAATAGTGGTTAACCCATCGACATCCTTACTGGCTGGAATACAGTCGAGCAAATCTTGAGCATCATACCAGCCCATTAGGGGAAGTTGCAAGATAATTCCATGTACCGAATTGTCTTTACCTAGCATAGTAACAAACTCTTGTTGTTCTACCGGGGTTTTGTCGGCAATATCAATAAATTCGGTTGCAATACCAACTTCTTCTGCTCGTTTTTGCTTCATTCTAATATATACTTGTGCGCGATCGTCTGGGTTAATCCCTACTATCACAAGTTTGGGTACTATTCCTCTAGCTGTTAGCTTGGTAACCTCTTGGGTAAGTTGGTTGGCTATTGCCTGAGCTATTGCCTTGCCATCGATAATTTTTGCACTCATGCTGGGTATTATAACAAAAAAAGACCTCTATAAGAGATCTTTTTATGGTGGGTGATGAGGGACTCGAACCCCCGACATCCTCGGTGTAAACGAGACGCTCTAGCCAACTGAGCTAATCACCCTGGTGCAACATCGTTGACGCATTTCAAACGTCTGCTGTTGCGGCACTTAACGATTATAAACTAAAACACCTCGTTGAACAATTCCAGTTATCAGGTAATTTGATATAGCCTCGTACCAGTTGGGCAGAAGTTAGGCAAAGGTTAGGCGGAAATGCCTATTTTTTATGCTCATAGGTAGGGGGTAGTCGCCCTTTGTTTCACCGTTTCTATACTCCGCCGTGTATATGCCTAATTTGTGGGGCTAGTTTTGACAAGCGTTTTCTGAGCCGTTGTTCACGAGCCATATCTAAAGACAGCTTGGCAAGCTCGTGCAGTTGCTCAACAAGCTCGGCTATCCTTTCATCGCTCAGGTTTGCGTATTCTTTGCCGAGTAACTTGCGTGCCTCTTTGACTGATATTATCGGTTTCATACCGTAAGGCGTTGCCACTTATCAAGGTCAGTCGTGTATGTTGCACCAGTAAAGACGTATATGCCATCGGCACGCTTGTTGAGTATGCCGCCTTTGAGGTTTGCACCTGCCTCATTTTGCTCGGAAATGTACACCTGTAACGCATCCGACTTGTCGTGTGTAGGCTGCTCGGTAACAGTACGCCCCGCTTTCGTATCGTAAATGCCTACGCTGCCATCTGTATATCGCACAATGTAGTCAGGGTAAAAGTTGAGCATCTTGGTCAGCTTGGTTTCTTCATCAACAGTTTGATAACTCACGGCAAAGTATTGCTGCTGACCCTCGCCATTCTTGTACCACCAATCAACACTGTCGCTATCTTCAAGCAGTTGCTCAAAATACTTCTCAGGCTCAGAGCGGTCTTTGCGTAAGTATGTTTGCTCGTAAGGGTATCGCTTTGCAGGTACAAGCTCGTAGTTTTCGCCAAACTGGTCAATATCGGGCAAGCTAAAGGTGCTGTGCGTAGCATCCTTTTTACTGGCAATCTCGGCAGGTTTGATTTTTTCGTACTTGAGCTTGGCGGTCTTTATAGTCTCATCAAAGACTGTTTGGTTTTTCTGTGAGCAAGCAATGATACGCTGCACCTCGTGCCACTTGCTTTGGTCGTAGCCAATGTAACAAAACCACTTGTAAATAGCCGTCTTTACCTTTGAAAACGAGCGGACAGGGGCATACGGCAAGCACCACGCCTTGAGTAGATAATCAAACTCTTTTTGAATGTTCGCATCGCTTACGTCAGCTTGGATTTTATCTAGGTTTAGTGTGCCTATTTCATCTTGCACGGTATCAAGGTTATGCACCACAACATCGGCAAGCAGCGGCGTTTTCAGCTCCTCAGCGTACAATTCAAGCTCCTTATCGGCTTTATCATATGCCACGTTGACCATATCGCCTCGCTCAATGCCAAACCGCTCATTTAGGGTTTCAACAAGCAAGTTACTAAAACTAGCCGTTAAGTCGCCGTAGTCTTGGCGGTGTAGATACACGCTTGGCAGCCGCACATCATTTACGCCCTCTTTTTTGTGGGCAAAATGCGTCTTGAAAAAGTCTAAGTCTTCGGGCTTATTGTTGATGTTTATGCCCGCAATGTTCGTATAAACAAACGCCTTATTCAGCTCAGGCATGTCATAATGCTTTGCCTCAGGCATACGCAAAATACGCCCAACAGTCTGTATCTCAAATGAGAGTGAGCGTATAGCACGCAACATTACAAGCACTTGAGCACGTGGGCAGTCCCATCCGACAGCCACAGCCTCTTTGAATATCAGCACCTCAACTTCTGAGCCGTTTTTCTCTATCAGTTCAAGATTTTTCTTGTCGTCAGCCAGCCACACTGCCAGTTTGCCGTTTTCGTAAGTTATGCCGTGTTGTGCAAACTGCCGCTCAACTTCTTCACGTACCGTTTTATCAAGTGTTGATGTTTTCTCGCTGTCGCTCGGCAACTGCACTAAAACAAGCGGGTTTACAGCTATTTCATTCTTATTGTACAGTTCGGCAAGTTCGGCTCGCCTGGCTAATGCCGCCTCAATAACTAGCTCATCAGCAGAGGTAGCAATATCAACATAGTCGCCTATTGCTTGGTTTATGGCTGTTTCTTGCTTTATAAGACCCGATGCTACTACCTCGTCAAAAGGTACGCTTACAAACCCTGCCTTTTTGCTTGCCATATCTTCGGCACTAACACTTAGGAGCGGCGTTGCTGATACCTCAAGGGTTAGCTTTGGTTTGATAACTTCTGTAATAAACCGCTGCGAGTTGTCGGTCAGGTAGTTGCGATGTGCCTCGTCAACAATCAAGATAATCTGCCGTCCTGCCTCACGTGTCTTATCAAGTACCTCAACAATACTCCTGCCGTCCTCACGTTCTTTTACAAACACATTTGACCATTCACGGCTGCTTGCATCGCCATTTTGCTTGGTAGTGGTTAGGCTGTGCCAGTTTACGAAAAGTACGCTGTTTTCAGCCAGTGCATTATCGGTAAGCTCGTCTAAGCTCAAAAGGTTATATCGGGTATCACGTAGGTAACTTGCGAGCTTGGCTTTACTCTGTGAATGCAGGTCATACAGGCTCGTCCACACAAACACATAGTCGTTTGGCAAGTCTTCTTCGGCAAACTGCTGCAACAATTCAGCCATCATTATCGTTTTACCTGAGCCAGTCGGGGCTTTAAATACGCACACCTTGCCATTGCCTGAGCTGCTTAACAGACGCCTTGTTTGTTTTAGCAGGTTAGTAACCGCACTGTGTTGATATTCTTTTAGTTCAATCATACCCTCAACTCCTCACTTTGCACGTTATGTATTCGCCTATAAACCTCAAGGATGCTTTCGGGTATTGGTCGCAATTCGTGTAAACGCTCAAGGTCGGCAAAGTCGCTTTCATAAGTGTCGTTACTGAGGCTGAAAACGTAGATGTGAATGGGCTTGTCATCATCCAGCTTTGCCAGTGCATCTTTGAGTAGCACGATAGCATCAGGCTCAAACACAACGGCTGCGTAGTGGTCAGTATTGCCAAAGACCTTAAATAACTTAGTGTCTATGACTTTTTCAAAGGTATCTTCACGTAGGCATATCATATCAGTGCTGCGTGCAACTAGCTCAATGCGTGTTTGGTCATCGGTCTGCTGCTTACTCACAAGGCTCGTTTTGAAATAACGTAGGTTTGCAGGTATGCCATCAACGCCGCCATAGCCATCAATCACGTTCTTTATGCGTGGGTACGTAACCTGTTCGGCTATGCCGTTTTCATTGTTTGTGCAGAGTATAAAACGTCTATCACCGCCATCCTCTTTGTTTAGCTCAAGTACAGCGTGTCCAGTTGTGCCTGAGCCAGCGAAAAAGTCTAGTATCAGAGCATCCTTTTTACTGGTAGCCGATAGAATGGATTGCTTTACGGCTTGAGGTGCTTTAGGGTATTGGAACTTTTCACGCTCGCCAAGAATACTATCAAGTATCTTTGTACCGTAATCGCTTGCTGAAAAGTGTGCCTCTGCCCATATTGACTGAGCCAGCTTGCCATCAAGACCGCCCCTGAACTTGAAGTATGGCTGATAGCCGTGAGCTGTCTTTTTCACCCATAAGTCGCCATTTTCGTACATAGCGTCAATAACTTCTTTACCACGCCGCCATATTCGCTTTGTGCCTTTACTGTCAATCGGCTCAATCGCAACAGGGTATTCTTTTGTTGTACTGACCGCACCAGTTTCAGGGTCAAAGTATATTGGATAAAAGCGATGTGATAGCTCGCCCTTTTTATTGTAAGCATCGCTATCAACGCCCTGTTTGCGTAGGTTTACTGGCAAGAACCAGCTGCCGTCAGTGTCTTGCTTGTAGTTATGTGTTTTCTCTGATGGGTCAACTGGCAGTTTTTTGATGGTACTTTTTGAGCTTTTACCAAAGAATATGCCGTACTCGTGTACAAGCGAGAACTTACGTTTGGTCATCCTGCCTTTGGGGTTATTGCGTATTACGACTGTGCCAAGATGGTTTTCGTAGCCAAAAATATCATCTAGCAACATCCATAGTCGGGGCATTTCATAATCGTCAATCGTAACGCACAATACTCCGTCCTCAGCAAGTAGGTTTTTAGCAAGCTGCAAGCGGTTAGCAATAAACGATAGCCACTTGCTGTGTCTAAAAGTATCACTATCATCAACGTAATCATTGTTATATCGCCAATCACGAGCACCAGTGTTATAAGGCGGGTCAATGTAAATAAAGTCTACTTTGCCAGTGTGAGTATAGTTGAGTGCAGATAGTGAATGGTAGTTGTCGCCCTCAAGAATAAAGTTAGTCGGAGCATCCTTGACCTTATCAACTGCTCGCTTTGCCACTTCCTCAAGTACGGGTAAGTCAGTTTCGCATAACTGCACAACTTTTTCGGGCTTATCTTCCCAAACTAAGCCGAACTTTTTGCGGCGTTTGAGGTTTTTGATAATTTCTATCAGTTCGTCTTTAGTGTATTCTTCTAGCGTTTTAGGCACTTTTCATCACATCTTTCTCGGTGCCTAAAATAAAAACGACACCGCAAGGTGTCTTAAGCCATATCACAACCCGACTGTCGTCGTTTTGCTTATGCGGTGCCGTTTGTACACGACGACCACATAAAATGGCGGTCAGGTTGATGTATAGCTTAAGACCCTACTATCATAACGCAACCTAACACCACTTACCAGACGGCAGAGCAGTTTTGAACTGTTATTTTGCTGAACTATTGGTCTTGTTGCTTTTTTAGTAGGCGCATAATATCTTCACGCTTGTACCGCCTATCTCGGCGCGTACCAAAACGCACGGCTACAAGGTAGCCTTTTGCATCCCATTTTCTGAGCGTGTTCGGATGGCAGTTTAGTAGCTCGCTCGCTTGTTTGAGCGTCAATAACTTCGGCTGCTTTTTCTCAGATTGTGTCATACTATAACTATACACAACTTGCTACGGCAAGACTATGAGTGAGTTATGTGATGAGTAGAGTGAACAACCAGTTATTGAAAATAATGAGCATCCTAGACGAGCAATCCAAGCTCAATCCCAAGGATGCCGATATTCAGCTGCGTCTTGAATTGTTTGCTGACTGCCCCGACCACGCACCTCTGCTCAACAAACTAGAACAAGAGTATAAGGTCATTAACATCTTGCAACGCCCTGACGAGCGTGGTTTTGGCGAGCCTGACCACGAAATGTTTGAGATGGAGCAGCCGAAAAGCTATGACCGCTATATGAGCTATTTCATCAGCCTAAACCCGACTTTTGATAAGACATATAGAGCCGAATACCTCAAGCACCGCTCAACTACCGCAACCCTGACAGACAATAACCGTACTTTGGTTATAAGTGTTATGCACGCCATTGACGATGAAGTGAGCTTAGTTGGCAAAACTGAACTTACCCTCAAGTTCAAAGAGAGCGATGAACAAGTTGCTAAGGCATTGGGCTTTTTGAAAAAGGTCGGTGCAGTTGAGGATTTTGAGGCAGTAGAAGAATACTATTATGATGACGATTATGCCCGTGAGTTGCCATCAGGTATCATTGAACACTTTGCTATAAGGCTCAATGTGCGTAGGTTTGATGAGGTGTTTGCCGAGCTTGGTGGCAATGACACGCAAGAGCAAATTGCAGACAGCGAGCCAGAACCGCAAGAAGAAAAAGTTGCGGCAACACCAGAACAAGAGCGGCTCATTTTGTTTATGGCTGCTGTAGGCAAGGCATTTGGCGATAACGACCAAAAGCCGATACAGTTGCCTCTTGCAGCGTTTAAGCCGCTGAGTTTCAAGCAGGTCAATGAGTTTATTGACCAGTACGCCGACAGCAAAACCTTTATCGTTAAGGGTCGTCCGAAAACTGCGACTGACAAAACGCCGTACGAGCTTGAGCTAACCGAACATCAAAAGACCGCTTTCAACGAGCTAAAGAATAACTTGGGGCATTTGCGTGATATGCAGATGCTAATGATTTACTGGGGCAAGATGTGCGAGGTATACGATGCTGTTTCGGGCGGCTATGTAGGCTTTGAAGATGGACAACTCGACCGTAGTTACCTGCTGCTCACTATCAGGCTAGACAAGATACTCGCCAAGGATGAGTTTGCCGAACTGCAAAAAGAAAAGCCGTTCATATACGACAGCTTTATGGGCAATATGGAAGACTTAGATATGTCGTATGAGTTTATGCGACCTGAGCTTTGGGGCTTTTATGGCAAGCTGGAACGGCTGTGGGTAGAAAAGGCTGACGGCGTCGGTGTGTTTAAGTTGGAAGAAGATGAGCAACGAATACTGGACGATGCAGACAAGGCTATTGCCGAGCATAAAGAACGTAAGGCTCATCTGAACGCCAACTTTGAAAAGCGACTAGAAAAGGTAGCGGCAAAAGCAAAAGCCGAAGAAACCGCAAAAAACGATAGCCAGCCGAAAGATAAAGAGCAAGCACCGCCAAAAGATACTACCAATCAAGCTGCCGCAAAGGTAGATATTCAGCCTTTGCAGCCGAGCAGTTATCACGACAAAACGGGCAAACTCAACGTGTCGGCAGGCGTTGATGTGTCTATTGCCGTGCGTGGCAAAGTAACACGCAAGAACCGCACAAAATACGACCAGTGCCATTTGATGAGCTGCCTGTTCAAAACCGTCAACACCATAAACAATGGCGTAACTTTCAGTACGTTCTTAGGCGTAAAATACGACAAGAACACAAAAACCCATATTCGCAAAATAAGGAACACTGTTGATGAAATAAACAAAAAGGTAGCAGATAAAACAACTGCTAAAAAACTGATTTTAGTTCATAACGAAAAGATATTTGTAGACAAGTCGTATCTGAAAAAATAACTGAAAAACATTTTCAGTACACCCCTCGTGTACATAGTTGACCCGCAAACAACTGCGGGTCTTTTTCATCCCTGCGAGCGTTTGCAGCAAGGAAAAACTAAATGTCCACGAAAAAAGAACCACTACCAGCAGAGATACAGGACAATGCCGCAAACAAAGGCGTGGCTGCTGAGTTGAGTGATGAGGCTATTCGTAACCTCACTGGTTTCTTTGACGTTCTCATTCAGATGGACTTTGCACAAAAACAACGTAATGAAAGGAACGATGAAGATGGCAACGATTTACCGAACACTCCAAAAGTCGCTACGTAAGCTGATTGACTTGCTTATGACAGCTTGGCTATGGGCAAACAAACACGAAAAGGCAGCTGAGGAGCGTAAAAAGTATGGTCGTTAGCGAAGTAAACATAACGCCAGTTAAACCGACTGACGGGCTTGTAGCATTTGCAAGCTGTGTAATTGACGGGCAGCTGTTTATTGGCTCGCTCGGCGTACATCAGCGACTGGATGGCACAGGCTACCGCATAACGTACCCGACTAAGAAAGTTGGCTCACGCCAGCTCAACTTTTACCATCCTGTAACCAAAGAGGCTGGCAGCCTGATTGAGCAAGCGATAGTTGCCAAGTGCAATGAGCTATTTGAAAGAAGTGATGAAACGTATGGTAGACACAGTAAAAATACTCATCGCCGTACATAATCCGCTCCGCTTTGACGGCAGCAGGTTTTCGCCAATCACGTTATCGCAACTTGTGAACAGTAGAGGCTACGGTAAAACATACCTTAACCCCTCGCCGACTTACGCCAAGATGGGCAAGTATATGCCTCGCTTGACGATGTACAAAAGAATGACTAAGTTCGGCGTTGTCTATCAGCTGGCAGTTGAGTTTTCAGCACCAAAGATGTTGTTCGGCAACAACTTTGACGAGCTGCAAGAAAGCGACTTTGAGGCAGTGCTAGCCAAACTGCAAGCAACATTACAAGAGTTACTCGGTCATAAGTTCTTTACAGTACAGCTTGCCCACGCCGATGTTTCGGCTTGGCATCCGTCAAAAAACATCGTGTTTCTTGACTACACTTCGTGCCAAACCATTTTGAACACGATGGGCAAGCTGGATGTAAGCAAAACGTATGACTTACAGAAAACCGATTTTCGTGATGGACACGTTGTACACATTCACGCTAACTCGCTTGACATAGCCTTTTACGACAAAATGGCTGACCTGCGTAAGACCAAGATAAGCGGCAAACGAGCCTTTGAAAAAGACGGCTTGATGCAGCTGAACTTGCTTGAGGGTCTATCTGAGTACCGACCAATGGAAGTATTCAGGTACGAGGTACGTTTTGTCGGTAGAGCCTCTGTCAAACGAGCCTACCCCGAACTGGAACATTGGACGTTTGAAACACTGTTCAAAAAGAAGTTGTGCCAAGACACCCTGCTCAAGCATTGGAACAAGCTGACAGCCAATGTAGATATGTTGGCACTGGACGTAAAAGAGCCGTATGAGCTGCTGCAAAACTACATTGAAGAAAACCAAGACGCAACACCGCAAGCTGCACTGGCAGCCGTAGCGGGTCTGCTCATTACAAGTCAGTCAGGAGCAGTAGGTTTACGCAACACGCTTGAGGCTCGCTATGGTAAGCAAGCGTGGTATCGCATAAAACCATTGCTCAAACCGCCACAGGCATACCGCTTTCAATCATTCGTACACATTGACGAGGCATTGCAGCGGTTTACCCCTACACGTATGCCTGACTACATCAAAAACATTGAAAATAGTGGTAAGTAGTGTTAAGTTAATAAGGAGTAAACATTATGGACGCAAAGATAATCCTAATCGCAAGAGTATCAGATGTTGAGCAACGTAAAGCATTGCCAGCTCAAAAGATGCGACTAGAACGGTACGCTGACCAAAAACAACTGGCGTATGAGTATTATGAGTTTGACGAAAGTGCTCATAAAGAGGCACGTCAGAAGTTCGCCAAGCTCGTTGAACACATCAAAAAGCAAACGACCCTGTGCTATGTAGTCTTTGACAAGATAGACCGCTTTACCCGTGATAGCAGCCAAGAAGAAGTAAAAGCATTGCAGCAGCTCGTAAAGCTCGGCAAAATTGAGCTGCACTTCCCGCACGACAGCCTGTACATTGACCAAAACTCATCAGCAGCCGACTGGTTTCGGCTCGGTATCGGTATGGCACTGGCAAAATACTATTCAGACAGCATCCGTGATAACGTTAAACGCCGTTTTGAACAGATGCTTGCTGAGGGTATATGGGTACATAGAGCACCCATCGGCTATAAGAACGTCATCAAAGGCGGCACGGCTCAAAAGCCAATCAAAGACATTGAGGTAGATGACACAAAGGCTCATTACATCATAAAAGCGTATGAAATGAGAGCACGTGGTATGTCCTACGCCGTCATTGCCAAAGAGTTGCATAAAATGGGCTTTCGTAGCAACATCTCAAACAGTAAAGCCCCAAGTAAGCAATTTCTTGAGCGTATATTAAGCAACTCGTTTTACTACGGCGTTATGGTACACGCTGGTAGAGAGTACCCACATAAGTACAAGCCGCTTATTAGCCGTGCCTTGTTTAATCAGGTTCAGCGTGTCCGTGATGAGCGTAAGCACACCAAGACCAAGTATGATAGCAAAGACTACACGCTCAAAAAGATAGTAAAGTGTGGCAAGTGCGGGCGTGCCGTATCGCCGTTCAAGGCTCGTAACACAATTTACCTACGTTGTGCTAACGCAAAGTGCGATAATCCTAATACAGCCGAAAGCCTAGTGATTAACGGCGTAACGGCAGACATAGGGTTTATAGACGTGCCTGAGCAGTGGCTAGAGAAAGTGATAAACGAACTGCGGCGTAGGCATAACGACCAGCAGACATACTACACGCAAAACATCACGCAAACACGGGCTGAATACGACAAGCTCAAAGAAAAGATGCGTAAGGTTTATTACGACCTGCTTGATGGACGTATTACACAGACCCTACACGATGAAATTGCAACTGACCTAGAAAAGCGGCAGCAAGAATTGAATGACCGCCTAAAGTTGCTAACAAGTGATAACAAAGACTTTCAAGTAACCGCATCTTATCTGTTAGACTTGGCACAACGGGCTGAAATGCTGTTCAAAGAGAGTGATGATGACCTACGACAGAAGTTATTGGAATACGTACTTTCAAACATTGAATTAAAGGACAAAAAGCTGTCTTATATACTCAATGACCCCTTTAAAACCATTGTTGAAACAAAGAAAAAGAGCCTTTCGGCTCATAATTCAAACATTTGGTGCGGGTAGGGAGACTCTAACTCCCGGCCTCATCCTTGGCAAGGATGCGCTCTAAACAACTGAGCTATACCCGCATGGTATAGTTTTTTTGGTGGCGAGACTCGGAATCGAACCGAGGACACGAGGCTCTTCAGGCCACTGCTCTACCAACTGAGCTATCTCGCCTCGCTTACGAGGTAAAAGTTTTTAAGTAACGCTGAATATAATAACAAATTTTACTGCTTTTTTCCAGCCCTTTCGAGAAAGCAAATAAACAGGTATAATATGCACTACACCAATCGAGCAATACGGCGCGTTGGCCGAGGAGTTAGGCAAAGGTCTGCAAAACCTTCTACACCGGTGCGACTCCGGTACGCGCCTCCAAGCATTTTGGGCGGGTGGTGGAATTGGTATACACGACAGACTTAAAATCTGTTGCCTATATATGGCTTGCGGGTTCAAGTCCCGCCTCGCCCACCAAGAAAAAACGGTTCTAGCTAAGAGCCGTTTTTTCTTAATAAAGATTTGTTATTTTATTGCTTGTAGATTATGCTATAAAGCAAAAGTAGTATTATAAAAAATTACAGGAGAAAACATGCAATCACAATTAACACTTGGTGAAGCCCTAAAAGCTGGCTGGAACAAAGCCTTTTCGCGATTTGGGTTAATTTTAGGCACATTAGTTGTAGCAGGAATTGTTGTAGGTATTCCATCTTCTATGCGCAACATTGCAAATGGAATCCTTCAGGGTACAAACAATTCAGCTACCATTATGCTAGTAGGTTTAATTAGTCTGGCATTATTGGTTTTGCAATACTGGTTACAGATTCTTACCGGTATTGGGCTTATTCGCATTCAGCTAAACACCATAGATGACAAGCCAGCAGAATTTACTCAGCTATTTAATTCAGAAAATGTTTTTTGGACCTATTTTGGCGCCTCAATACTATATGGACTGATTGTGTTAGGGGGAATATTGTTACTTATTATTCCGGGTATTTACTGGGCTATAAAATATCAATTTACACTCAATCTGGTAGTAGATAAAAAACTTAGCCCGGTAGAGGCATTACGAGAGAGTGGCAGAATTACACAGGGTCATAAGTGGTGGTTGCTTGGATTTGGCATTGTCTTGGGGCTTATTAACCTTGCTACTATATTTACACTATTTCTTGGTTTAGTAATTACCATACCAGTGACTGTAATGGCACATATGTATGTGTATCGTCAGTTTAGTCTGCAAAAAACCAATGCAGTTTTGCCCAAAGCAGCAAAAAAACAAGCAGCCTAGTTATAGACAAAAATCTACGGTATAATTAATACAAGAATTAAGGAGCATTTATGATTATTTGGATACTATTAGGAATCGTAATTTTAATACTTATTTGGTTGTGGCTAACCTATAATGGTTTGGTGCGGGCTCGTTTGCGTGCCGATGAGTCATTAAGCGATATTACGGTACAAGAAAAGCGTCGACTTGATCTAATACCTAATCTTGTAGAAACTGTAAAGGGCTATGCCAAGCACGAAAAGGGTACCTTAGAAGAAGTAACTAAAGCCCGTGCGGCGGTAATGAAGGCCCCAGCTGGCGATCTTGCCAAACGTGCAGAAGCCGAAAATATGCTTTCTACTACTCTAAAGAGTTTGTTTGCGGTTACAGAAAATTACCCAGATCTAAAAGCCAATGAAAACTTCTTGCAGTTACAAAGTGAGCTAACAGATACAGAAGATAAGATTCAAGCCAGCCGCCGATTCTACAATGGCAATATTCGTGCTTTCAATATGAAGCTACAAGTTTTTCCTACTAACATTATTGGCAATATGCTCGGTTTTAAACCACGAGATTTTTACGATGTAGCCGAGAGCGAAAAAGAAGCTATTAAAAAAGCTCCTGACGTAAAGTTTTAATTATCTAATCAGTAAACAAAAACTACACCTCTGTGTAGTTTTTGTTTACTAGATAACTCGACTATAATAAAGTAATGAGCAAAAAGTCTACAGCAAAACTATCACTAAACCCATTTAGCTTGTTCTCTGAGACGGTTACATTCTTTAGATTGCATTTTGGTAAATTATTGATTGTTTCGGCAGTCGTTGCAATACCTGGGGCGATTTTGCGGGTAACAAGTTTTGATAATGGTGTAACCGACTTTAGCATTGTGGCATCTTTGGCCGGATTATATGCATCTTTGGCATTACTATTTGCATTTTATAATCCTCAGAAAACCAAAACCCTATCTTGGTCAAAAATATATGTTACTGCGAGTGGCAGGTTTCTCCCATTTCTTGGGGTAACGATACTACAAAGTTTAGTGGGAATGTTTGTTATCTTAGGCGGCTTATTGCCAGTATTGTATTTTGCCGGTGTAGTAGCTGTGCCGTTTGCCTTTATTGGTATGCTCTTTGCATTTATTGCGCTTTGGCTACTTATTCGTTTGAGTATAGCCGGTGTTGTTGTGGCAACGACAAATATGAGTGTTATAACATCGCTTAGAGCTAGTCTTCTCGGTACTAAGAAACGATTTTGGATACTATTCTTTGACTGGCTTGTAATTTTTTTACTCGCTACAATACTGAGTGGTCTTATTTTACGATTAGTCTATTTGGTACCAGCCTTGGGTGATAATCAATTAGTTGTGGCTGGGGTAAACGGTATATTGGTAACCTTTTTACTTCCAGTTATTTTAGGATATGGAGTGTGTATATGGCGACGTATTCAGGCAGCTTAGCAGAGGGCAGTAAGCGTGCTGGCGAGCTGCGCGAGTTACTAAATACCTATCGCCATGAGTATTATGTAAAAGATAAACCGTCAGTAAGCGATGCGGTATACGATAGTTTAAACAACGAGCTAAAAGCTATTGAGCAAAAATACCCCGAGCTGATTACACCCGATTCACCCACGCAGCGAGTTGGCGGTAAGGCACTAGCTAAATTTAAAAGTATTGAACACCAGAAGCCAATGCTTAGCTTGAATGATATCTTTACTATCGAAGAGCTTGAGGCCTGGGAAAAACGTATACATAAGCTACTCGAGAAAACTCAGTTAGAATATTATGCCGAGCTAAAGATGGACGGTCTGGCGATGGCCCTACAATATGAGAAGGGGGTATTTGTTAGAGCTATTACTCGAGGCGATGGGAGAGTAGGTGAAGATGTTACTCATACTGTACGGACAATTCAGACTGTTCCACTAAGATTACATAAATCGAGTAAAGTACCAAATGAAGTGTATGATTTTTTTGAAATTCGTGGTGAGGTAATTATTCCACGTAAAGAGTTTGAGAGGATCAACAAACAACGGGAGGCAAATGGTCAACCACTATTTGCCAACCCGCGTAATGCTGGAGCCGGCACCATTAGACAACTAGACCCACAGGTGGCTGCCGAGCGGAATTTAGAGTTTGTTGCCTATGCGATAGAGATGAATTTAGCTGGGTTAACAACCCACCAAGACGAACACAATATGGCCCGCGAGCTTGGGTTTAAGGTAGAGCCACACGACAAAGTTTGTCAAAACCTCAAAGAGCTGGAAGCATATATTGAGTATTGGCAGACAGAACGCGTTAACTTACCATACCAGACAGACGGTTTGGTTTTTACTATTAATAACAATGCCGAATTCGAAGACCTTGGCGTGGCTGGCAAAGCACCACGCGGTGCGGTGGCGTATAAGTATCCGGCCGAAACAGCTACCACTGTGCTAGAAGACATTCGCTTGAGTATTGGTCGCACTGGTGCAGTTACTCCGTATGCAGTATTACAGCCAGTAAAAGTTGCTGGTAGTACTGTTAGCCGAGCTACACTACATAACGAAGACGAGATAGCCAAGAAAGATTTGCGCATTGGCGATACAGTTATTATTCATAAGGCGGGCGATATTATTCCCGAAGTTATCGAGCCTATTACCAAGTTGCGCTCGGGTAAAGAAAAGAAATTTGTTATGCCCAAAGAGTTTAACGGGATAAAAATCGTTCGACCAGAGGGTGAAGCGGTGGCTCGATTGGCCGATTTAAATTATGGTGAAGTAAAATGGCAGGGGCTGATACACTTTGTAAGTAAAAGTGCTTTTGATATTGATGGGTTAGGTGAAAAGATTCTGCAGCAACTTATGGAAGAAGGTTTAATTGAGTCTGCTGTAGATATCTTTAGGCTTAAAAAAGATGACCTAGTCGGTCTCGAACGTTTTGCCGAGACCTCGGCGCAAAACTTAGTTGATTCGATTAAAGAACACAGCAAAGTAACCTTAGGAAGGTTTATTTACGCTCTAGGAATCCGCCATGTTGGCGCTAAGACAGCCAGCGATATTGCCACATACTTTACGACTCTCGCTAAATTTTTGTCTGCCAAGCCGGAAGAATTTGACGATATTGAAGGGATTGGTGAAGTAGTCAGTAAAAGTATTATTGCGTGGCTAAGCAATACAAAGAATCAGCATTTTGTAAGAGAACTGCTAGCCGCAGGGGTAATGGTAAAAAGCGAAGCACCAAAAAAGACAGGAAAGTATAGCGGTACAACTTGGGTATTTACTGGCACAATGGAGGCTATGAGTCGTAGTGAAGCCCAGGCCAAGATAACTGCCTTAGGTGGTAATGCTGTCAATTCTGTAAGCAAAAACACTAGCTATGTAGTGGTTGGTGCAGAGCCAGGGTCTAAATACGACAAGGCCAAAAAACTTGGCGTAAAAATACTCAGCGAAAAGGAATTCCTTAAGCTCATATAGTCTGTTTCTGCTGGTATAATAGTGCTTATGACAAAGCGCTTACACGCTCATCCTTCTTTTGAGAGAGAATATGAGGCTAGTGATAGTTCTGCCGGGTTAGTTCGGCCAAAATCAGAAGAAGACGTACTAAAAATACTACCAACGGACATTCATGATTTTTTAGATAGCCCTAGTAACTATACTAAAGAAAAACAAAATACAATAGCTCGAAAACTTATTGAGAACGGTTATGCTGGGATAGTTGCAGATAGATTAGATCAATTTCGAGGTCTAGATGCGTCAATAGCCTATTTATTGGTAGCAAAGCACAGATCAATAAGTGTTTTAACAAATATAGAGGTTTTTGAGAATATCGATATTAACAAGCTCGCAGAAGTACTGATTGAAAATGATTTTGGCTATGAAATTTTTTCACACGATGAAGTGTTTCTACCATACAGCCTTGATACCCAAATAGCCATAGAACTAATTGGAACTGAATTTGCTCAACTGTTGCCGTTGAGTTTTGATAGGTTTAAAAATATCGATTACCAACTTATTGCAGAATTATTAATTACAGATGGAAAGGGGCTGATTGTTGCGAATGAACTCGAATGTTTTGACAATCTTAATTTTGATAAGATAGCATCTCTCCTACTTGAACATGACGAATATGTAGCTTTGGCAAAGCAACTGAAGAATTTTCCATCAATTAACCACACAGAGCTTGCCCAAAAGCTCATTAGTACCGGTAATGGTGACGTTTTGGTTAAGCAGATAAGTAAATTTTCTGGTCTTGATCGATACGAAATAGCTATGCAAGTAATACATGCAGGTGCGGGTGAATCGGTGGCGTATATGATAAGTGAATTTCCACAGCAAGACCATGATAGAATTGCTCTTGAGCTAATACGTGCAGGACTCGGTAAAACTGTCGCATACAATATTGATAGATTTTATAACATCAATCGAGAACGGGTAGTACAAGGATTATTAGATGAAGAAGAATACGGCATCCTTATAACCTTAAGAAATAGATTTCCAAATATAGATATTAATTTAGTAATTAGTAAAATCTTAACTTCTCAAAGTGTAGAAAATCTGTCGGCGTTATCGTTTTATATTGATGATATTAAAGACGCAAAAGTGCTACTTTCTGACTTACAGCAAGTAGAGCTTCATATACAATCCTTTTCTATTGTAAAAGAACTATATAGCGAGTTATGCTCTGAAAAATGGCCAGAGATGGATAAGGCAATAGAGATGTTTGGTGAGTTTGTAGATGTCTATTTATTCAAAACTATATCTTATCTATTAAACCCTAGCGACGATCCTTTAGAGCGAGAATCTCAGGCACAGCTCGATTATAACTTGAGAGAATTTGGAGTAACAAAAAAGTACCAAGAAGGGCTAGAACAGCTAAAAGAGATTTGGCAACGAGTGGAGCGTGTTTTGATAAATAATGAAGAAGATGAGGCACTGCTCGATGTATTAGCAAAAAACCCAATTGCTCGTGCGTTGCTCAAAAAAATGAGTCGATACGAGGAGAGTGAGTGGGGTACTAGTAGCGAGCTCGTATTGAGAAATATTATTAGTAAGCAATATCATTTGCTCAAACGCAACAAAAATAAAACAGAGATAGAAAAAAGCCAACCCTTAGAGATACGGACAGTTGAGTCGAAAAATAAAACCGAGCAGTTGTTTGATGAAGATGTGATACAAAGATATAAGAGACTCTGTCAGCAACTTGTTGTAGCGGCAACAGCCCTAGATAATCCGTTCAACAAACCCCAAAGACCATTTACTGTGTTAATCGAAAAACTTACTGAAAAACTTCAGCAAGAACAGTGGGGTAAGGACAAACAAACTGGCGAAACATATAATCGATTTGAGAGATTGCAAGCTATTCATCATCAGCAGGTAATTGATGGAAATACACGAGCTGCTGAAAAAACCCAACAACAGTTAGAACAGTTTTTGAGATTGCAGAACATTAATTTGCGCAATATTACTGATTTTGAAGCCAATTTTTTAGACCTAGTAGGTAATAAACGATTGCACGATGAGATATCTACAGTATTGTTTGCTTGGGCACTTAAATTTCCGCCAGGTGGTCGGAATCGTACAGATTTGCGAGTGATTATCGACAAGATCTACTCGTTAAACTCCAGAGCGGATAACCCGAGCTTAGATGATATGAGTTATATTGTTAATCTAATTGACCATATAATTAATCAAGAAGTTTTTGGGCATTATTTTCAAACCGAAGAGGCAAAAAATCTTTTTGCTGATTTAACTAATACTAAATCTTTGCAACAAGCAATGGAAAAAGTGCAAGGTAGTCAAAAGATAACAGGTGTTGTGCCAATAGAATTTATTCCCACTCGCGGCATGCTTATGGAGCTTTCTGGACACCTTGCTGATGCATGCTGGGCAGAGAGCTATGAGAGTATTGCTGAAGAGTTTCCAAATTTTACAGCGGTAACTATTCGTCAACATCCAGAAGGACGACATGATCGCTTGGTGGGAGCCTTTATGCTAATTGAAGGCGAATCTTATTTAGGTGAACCTTTACTAATTATACGAGGGCTTAACCCAATAGAAAATTTTATAAATAAAGTGGATGTAGAAGAGTTTTATGAAGCCGCAATTAGTTATGTAAAAAATGTAGCGAAAGATATGGGTAGGTTGCCAGCAATAGTAATTGATAGTCACGTAGGAGGCAGCGCTACTAATAGACCAGTACTATTTGGTTATTTGACAGCCAAGAAAAGAGATCTAAAAAATATTACAGTTGATGTGACAAACTCGAGCTTTAATGGCTATGTAATTATCGATGATACGTATTTATTATAAAAAACTAAAACAGCAATGCTTGCCTTAGCTAGGGGGCAATGCGCTATAATGAAGTTCAGCAGGAAAGGCGCCAAGGGGGAAGCGCCTTTTTTGCTGCTTTTTTGTAGACAATTTATCAGGTATAATAAGACAAATGGCAAAGCTCTCTAAACAAGAAATAGAACATGTTGCGCGACTAGCGCGAATTGGATTAAGCGAAAAAGAAGTGGCTTCTTTGGCTACTCAAACCAGCAGTATCCTCGATTTTGTCGAAACTATTCAGGCGAGCGACACAGAAACGGTCGAACCTACCAATCAGGTAACGGGCCTGAGTGATGTATGGCGGGAAGATAGGGTGGTGAAGTGCAAACTCACTCGCGAACAACTACTCGCGAACGCGCCAGAGCAAGAAAATGGATATATAAAGGTTCCAAAGGTACTCTAAATGGCAGCGTTAGAATATTTATCAATACAACAGGCTCATGATTTATTGGTCAGCAAACAGGTTAGTGCAACTGAGTTGGTGCAATATTATCTAGACCGTATTGCAAAGTACGATGACAAAATTAATGCCTGTCTCTATGTCCGCAAGAAGAATGCTATTAAGCAGGCTGAAAAAGTAGATGCCAAAATAGCCCGAGGTGAGCAGATTGGATTGTTAGAAGGTATTCCTTATACGGCTAAAGATATGTTTTTAACTGCCGGTGTACCAACTACTGCTGCCAGTAAAATACTTAAAAACTTTGTTCCGCCGCACTCGGCAACGGTAATAGACAAGTTAAAATCGGCCGGTGCAATATTAATTGCCAAAGTTAACCAAGATGAATTTGCCCATGGCGGAAGCACCGAGAATTCGGCCTACAAAAAAACTGCCAACCCTTGGAACAAAAATCATGTTCCGGGTGGTAGTAGTGGTGGGAGTGCCGCGGCAGTAGCTGCCGACTTTGGTATTTTTAGCCTTGGTACAGATACCGGTGGGTCTATTCGACAACCCGCCAGTTATTGCGGTGTTACCGGTCTTAAACCCACCTATGGACGTGTGAGCCGATATGGTGTGGTAGCGATGGCTAGCAGTTTTGACTGTATTGGCCCATTAGCACGCAGCGCAGAAGATGCAGAGATAGTACTCAAAGCAATAGAGGGTAGAGATGTGATGGATTCGACAACTATACCTTCTAATTTTAAGGCAAATCATTCAGGTCAATACAAAGTTGGTATCGCAGCAGGGTATACAGACAATATTGTTATGGATGCAGTTAGGCAGCATTATCCTAATACGACAGAAGTAGAATTACCAAGTGGTGAGCTTGCTTTGGCTGCATATTATGTACTTGTGCCTTCAGAAATTAGTAGTAATTTAGAACGATATGATGGTATTCGTTATGGCGCACGCTCTAAAGCTACTAGCCTAAATGATACCTATACTAAAACTCGGGATGAATTTTTTGGGCCAGAAGTAAAGCGTCGAAATATGATAGGAACATATTCACTCTCGGCCGGGTATTATGATGCCTATTATGAGAAAGCTATGCGTGTAAGAACAGTGTTGCGTGAGCAATTTAATACTGCCTTTGAAGCTTGTGATGTTATTGTTACTCCTACCACACTAGGGCCGGCTTTTGCTTTTGGTGCCAAGGCCGACCCACTGAATATGTATAAAGAAGATATCCTAACTGTCTCGAGCAACTTAGCTGGATTACCAGCAATTAGTATTCCAGCAGGGTTTGATGAAGCCACTAAGTTACCACTCGGTTTGCAAATAATTGGTCGACAGGGTGAAGACGCAACAGTTTTAGAAATTGCAAAACAAATTCAAGCTAACTCAGATTGGCACCAAAGGAGACCAAAACTATGAGCTATATATCGTTAGTTATTGCAGTGGTTGTTATAAGTATACTTATTTATTTTCTTATGAAGAGCAAGGCAAGTGATAAGCGAAAGTTTGACCCCAATAAAGTTGGCAGCGTAAAACCAGCCAACAATT
>JAKOQC010000504.1 GCA_029778565.1 bacterium | reverse complement strand
GTATTCTACTCGGTTGCGTCCAATCACTCGGCAGCGTAAACGTGACAGATAAACGTGTCCATTGTTTGGCAGGAATTAAAGATAAGGTACTAAACATGTGCCAAGGGCTTGCGTTTTCCTGCGCACTTAAACTAAGATATTTAGACTCTTCTGCGTAAACCCGACCGGAAACAGTATACGTATTACCATTTGTTAGCGCTATGTTATACTGCGCGTAAGCGTACCACCCCCAACCGCCCCACTGTACTTTAAGAGAACCAGAGCCAACCAGTTTACGGCTTGTATCTACCGCAGCTATTGCATACGCAGTAAGATCCGGAGCTATTTCACAATTTGCTTTATTTGCGGGCAATAAATTCGTCGTCCCTTCCTCTATCATAATCGCCTTGCCGAATTTACCCTGCTCGAAGCGAGGCTGATTCACCGCAACCTGCGCGCCGTCGCTTGTGTAAGCAACGGAATTGCGTGCAAACGCAATTGTTATATTTATTGCAAATCGTGCTTCCAATATGCGATTACCATTGACAGTAAATGTGTATGTTGCGGTTGTTGACACTTGGCTGCCGTCTTCATACCAACCTACGAATATGTAGTTTGTCGCGTAGCACCAATACCAGGTATTCAACCAAATCCACCAGGCACTATTACTGTAGCTCTTAGTGGATCTGTTATGTCAGCTTTTTTACAAACGCAAGAATACTATACAGGAAATGATATAGCAATATTAACGCCAAAACACCCCTTGAGTGAACAACAAATGTTGTATTATTGTTTGTGTATTAGACAAAACAAATACAAGTATAATTACGGTAGACAAGCTAACCGTACATTACACAGGCTAATGGTTCCTGCATTATCTGATATACCAAGCTGGGTTAACAATACGCCTTTACCAGATTATTCACAATATAAAGTACCAGTATCCAACAAGCTTATATCGTTAGGTACTAGTATGTGGAAACCATTTAAGTATAGCGAATTGTTCAATATAATGCGTGGTCAAGCAGCAACTATAGAAGAACTAGGAGAAGGTTCATACCCATATATTAGTGCCACATCATTAAACAATGGTATAAGTGGATATGTTAGTCAAACTAATGCTGGACCCAACTGTATTACTGTGTCTATTAATGGTAGTATAGGTGAAGCATTCTTTCAACCACAACCTATATTCGCTAATTCAGATGTTGCTGTGTTAACACTGAAAGATCGTGAATTAACACCAGCTATTAGTTTGTTTTTAACAACACTAATACGAAAAGAAAAATATAGATACAACTATGGTCGTAAATGGTCATTAGCACGAATGAATGAGTCTATAATTAAACTACCGGTCTGTGATGATGGAACACCCGACTGGCAATGGATGGAACAGTTTATGCTAACGTTGCCATATAGCAAAATACTGTTGTAATGCTACGATTTCTACAATAATATTCAATGAAACGAATAATCAATATCTAATAATACTAAAAAGCACTATGTTTATGGATCAGAATAAATGATTGACATCGGTAT
>JAKOQC010000503.1 GCA_029778565.1 bacterium | reverse complement strand
CTTGAACCTGCAAACTTATTTCTACAAGCACGAATCCTAAATCCATTTTGCCTATAATATGCGATTGCTTTAGGGTCTTCATTATCTGCTACAATCATTTTGTTATAACCTTCATTATATAAGTCATTTAATCTCTTCTTTAGAGCTTGCATTTCTGGTAGATTTGCAAACACATCATCTGTTACATGATTCATATAGATTTCATCCCATATGTACAGGATAGACTTCTTCAAATCTACACTCATACTGATAACAGCATTATATGATTCCTCAAAACCAAAGTCAAATCCAAAGTATTGATTCTCAGGCCCAAGCTTTGCTATTTCATCCTTAAACTTCTTAGCGTCACTTGCTACTTGGAACTGAGGTAATACTCTTGTACCACTTGGACCAAACCTTCCCCATCTTGCTACTCGATACAATGGGTAATCATATGTCTTAATTTCTTCCAAACGTTTTAAGTATTGGCTAGGCAACCAAGGGTTATCATCTGGAATACTATGATGATAATATACACCATTACGAATTAACGTCCTTTTAGCATACAACTCTTCGTCATTCAGAATTACATGCTCTCTTCCTTCTTCATCTAATTTTACAAAGAAGTGTCTATATACCCAATTGTCTCTTCCTACAGGGTTACAGCTTAAGATAAAGTGCATGCTTACATCTGGAGTACGAATACGGCCAAGCATCTCTTTATAACCTTCATACTTAACTTCACTACACTCTTCCATCCATACAATACTGACACCATTCAAAGACTTTACTTTCTCAGGCTTATCCATTCCTTTGAAGATTATTCTGCTTCCATTTGGAAACTTAAACTCCATTGGTGATTTCAATGCTCTTACTTTTGTTTTGAATACTCGTTTATCATCATCTAGAGTTAACAAATCCATGTCATTTAAGATTTCCTTAAACAAGTCATAACACGATTCAGTCAGTGTATCATATACTTCTCTTATTACAAGAACTTTACGCTTTTCTTCTAAACACTTAAGAATGATTTTTAAAGCTATATGATATGACTTGCCACTACCATACCCACCCACTAGTAAGTAAGTCTCATAGTCCCAATCGAATACGAAATCAGCAAACCTTTCTGACACTTCTTTGATAATCTCCATGCTGCATTTACACCTCACCGTCCTTTTGTTTTATTGCTTCTATTATTCTATTCTTTGCAATATCAAAATAGTTTTGCTCCAACTCTATACCTATAAACTTTCTATTGGTATTTATTGCTGCCACACCTGCACTTCCTGAACCCATACAATTATCTAATATTATCTCGCCCTCAGTTGTATATGTTTTTATTAGGTATTCTAATAATGCTACAGGTTTTTGGGTTGGATGAAGGCCACGTTCAGTTTTAAATCTCAATAAAGTTTTAGGATACCATTTGTCGTACACTTTAACTTTTTTCTTAGATATACCACCCATGATTTCTGTTCGACTAGCTTCATAAGTTCTTTGTATTTCATTTTTTGGCCTGTCAATCATAATCGGATAATAGTTAACTTTATTTTTACCGAAAACAACTATATCTTCTGTTTGCTGCATAGGTCTATGCTTAGCAACTAAATGACCTTTGGCTGTAATTTTATCCCAAGTCCAACAATACTTAAACATCTTCAGATTACTCATAATCAAGGCACTTGTAAATGGTTGACTACCAAATAATACAATTGCACCATTGTCTTTAATGATTCTTTTGTACTGCTCCCATAAAGGTTCAAATGGTATCACTATATCCCATTTACATTGAGTAGTTCCGTATGGCAAATCGCATAATATCATGTCTACTTTACCACGTGGTATGTTCTTCATTATCTCCAAGCAATCCCCTCTGATTAGCTTAATACCTTTTGTTCTATATATTTCATTCATCGGTATCCTCCCAATCATCAGGCCAGTAATCTAAGTCATCAGGCTCTGGTTTCGCTTTTTTAGCTTTACTTTTTTTAACGTCTGTGCTTACAGAAGCAGTCCAGTCTTCATCTTCTTCAGAGTCATTAGCACCTTTACGAATAATATTAACAATTATATTGTTGTCTTTATCTTGAGTATACAACAAGTCTCTGTTACGCTTCCACTGTTCTGGCTTTCTGTTATTCAACCAACACATAATAGCTGTTGGATTG
>JAKOQC010000061.1 GCA_029778565.1 bacterium | reverse complement strand
CCTACTGCAACAAACATCCCATTACCATAGGTTACTCCGTTTATGGCTGTGTCGCCAAAACTACTGTTTCTTTGTGTCCATTTAGCAAGATAAGATATAGGTATGACTAAGGTGCCTGTAACACCGCCAATTGTTATACCGCTTTTTATACTAGATGCGAATGAGCTATCTAACTGAGCAATTATAGTTCCACCTGGCGTATATCCCTCAGGAATAACCTTTGTTGGTTTTGCACTTCCTGTAATAGTTAAAATAGTATCTTGATTACCATTATGAGGCATTGTTCCTGTTATTGGCCCGTTGTCAGTGGTTGCTGTCTTTCCTACTAGCAGATCCGCAGCAACCGCGTTCCCCGATCCACTAGCCTTTAAGAAAAAACAGTTTTTAGTGTTATCAGCCCAGACAGTGTAAAGTTTTCCAGCTATTAGATTAGGTGCTGTACTTACTGTTCCTTCAAGATAGATGGGTCTGGCTGGCAGAGTACCTACTTTAAGTGTTGTTGCTGCTCCGTTATTATTTGCAGAGGCTACGAATTGAAACAACTTGTGATGTGTATAGCTTGTGATTCCCGGCATGTCTATGACCAATGCTGTTGCACTGCCAGAAGCCAAAGGAGCTACAAGCTGATCCTGAAGGACACTTCCATCCGGTAACAGTACCATTGTTGTGTCTGTTTCAGGATGCAGTACATCAGCGTAGTCATTATCCGGGGGTCTCATTTGAATTTTTTTAACTGCCATGTTTAGCCCTCCTTATAGAAGTTTAAACCAAAGGATACTCCTGTTTGCAGTCCGCTGGGGCTGTATGGTACTCAGTACAATACTCTGTTCCCCACCAAGGCTGATACGCTCATAATACTTTATTGTAATTTCAGTACCGACATCCGCCGGCTGAGTAAGTGCCACCTTATTTGGAGCTAGCTCAACAAGCCCTCCGGATGCAGCTGATCGATATAATGTGTCGTTAATATAGGCCTCAACTCTATTCTGTCCAAGGTCATAAGTACCGTTGGCTAAGGTAAATACCTGATATCCTTCGGCTGTGAGTTGGCCCACAATGTCTGTTGTGCCGTTGTTGTAAGTAAACGTACCATCTCCATTATTGCTGCTAACGATTGTAAATACCTCAACACCAACCGAGGTGTCGCCACCCTGAAGATACTGAGTGAGCTGATCTTTAGTATAATACCGATTATCGTGGTCATCGGAATCACGATGGTACACCATGAGATCGTTGAGCCATTTGATTTGATCTGCGACAT
>JAKOQC010000502.1 GCA_029778565.1 bacterium | reverse complement strand
GCTCTATAAGTTTCTTATCGAAATGGGCCGGATTACAATTGAAGATGTTCCGGAACCGTACAAGAGTGAGATTTTGAACGCCGCATAAGGACAATTAAGCGTCTTAACAAAACACCGCAGAGGCATTGTTTTTATGCCCGGGTACCAGCCGGACTTATCCAAACCAACGCTGCCGGATTCCAATAACTTGCCGTAGCATCATCTGATATAGCAACCCCACACCAACCCATAGCAGCTTGACGCGCACCAATACACGCAGCGGCAGGGCTAGCAAAGGTTAGCACCATAACCAAACACAATACAAATTTACGCATTGTTTCCACCTCCGTTTACAGTATATGCCAACCCGTGATCATTAGTCAATAAGGGGTGATATAAAATGCCAGTACGTAAGACCGGAGCCTTGCCGGAGCCGATAGACAGGCAGGTTAATGAGATAATAAGGGCGTTTAGCGAGAAGGGGAGAACAGATCACTCCGGCGAATATAGAAGATAAATTCTTGTATGTAGGTGGTGGTATTAATGGCAAATGGCCACAACCTTGATCCCGCCCAACTGCATAAAGATGGTTGCAGTTTCGGGCAGAAACTACAAATTCACCAACAGTACACATCTGAAGAGATAAAAGAGATTAAAACCCTATTAGTAAATATTGATATTAAGGTGGATAAGTTGAAAGAGGAGTTAATAACAGAGATCACAAAAAATAATGCGCTTAGAAAAATCCAAAGCGCTGTTATTTCGGCTCTTACTGCGCTCGTTGTATTAGTATTCGGTGAAGCAGGTCTGAAGTGGATTGACAAGATTTTAGGGGGGTGATTACCATAATTACTATCGAGAATCTTACAACAGATGCAGTTTTAATCGGTTTAGTTATATCTATTACTAATAGTTTAAAACGACGCTTTCCTAACATTAAGGAACGATGGGTGCCCCTTCTTCCTTGGATTCCTGCTTTTGTAATTGCTTTAGCATCTTCTCTTTATATTCATGTTGAATGGCCGGGGCTGAGGGTTTTTGGCGCAGAGGTATTTCTGCAAACCCTAAAATTCGGATTCGCAAGCATGGGTAGTTTT
>JAKOQC010000501.1 GCA_029778565.1 bacterium | reverse complement strand
TGATCAAAATAATGCTATTCCTGATAAGCGTTTCTTAAAAAGTGTTCTCAAAAATATAGAGTTTTCCTTGGAAGAATTGTGCACAAATAGGCTGGCGATGGCTAGAACTATATACATTGAGTCTACAGGGAAAACTATCGAATTTCCTGCGGGAACTAGGGCGTCTAAGTATTTTAAAGCGGTAATAGAAAATCACAATAATGATTTAGTTAGAGAATATACAGACAAACTTAATCTGGCGTTTTCAGTATTGCTAGAAAGTTTGATGCAGGATGCTGTAGTGGTACTTTCGATTAATCCGCTGGATATAGCTATGGCGTCTGTGCACACGACTGGCTGGAAGTCCTGCTATGCGTTGGAAGGTGTATATCGTACAGCACCGTTGGCTATGTTGCTTGATGAAGGTACGGTACTGGCTTATGCATATTTGCATAAGACTGAGTATTATCCTTTAGGTATAGAGCTGCCCAGGAAAATCTGGCGGCAATGGGTAAACATTAATTTTGATCAGAACGCTGCTTTGTTTATGAAAGAGTATCCAAAGCAGCTGTTGTTTGTGGCTAAACAGGTGCGGGCTATGGTTGCTGGTATTTTGAATACTCATGCGGGTTTTGACCCGAATAGTACATGGGTTAAGCTGAATAATAGTAATCGTATTAGGATATATAATTCAGCATATATTTATGATGATCCTATATGTGCTGCTATTGTATTAAAAAGTGCACACGATGCAGCGGATGTGTTGGAATTCAGTTTAGGTGCGGAGGAAATATACTGTTTTGAGTGTAGCCATCTTAGACAGGATGATTTACACTCATCTTTTAACTGTTTGGATTGCTCGCAGTACATTTGCGTATATTGCGACAGCATAATTCCAACAGAAGATGATGTTTATCGGGCGCCGAATGGAGATCCTTACTGCGAATGTTGTTTTGATGAAAGGTTTGTTTATTGTAGTTATTGTAGCGAAACAGTAGATCGTCGTGATGCACATTACATTGACTATGACTATGAATATTATTGTGATTATTGTTTTAACGATTTGTTTACACAGTGCAACCACTGTGATTGTACAATACGGTGGGAGGATGCTATTACAGTAGACCATGACGGTAACTACTGTGATGACTGCTATAACGACTTGTTTACAGACTGTAGTAATTGCAGTGATGTTATACGTATAGAAGATGCTGTTGACGTAGACGGTGAGTATTATTGCAATAACTGCTATGACGAATTGTTTACAGAATGTAGTAATTGCGGTGATTTTATACGTATAGAAGATGCTCTTGACGTAGACTGCGAGTATTATTGCGATAACTGCTATGACGAATTGTTTACAAAATGTAGTAATTGCAATGCTGTTATAGCTGTGGATAGTGCTATTGAAGTGGATGATGAATATTACTGTGATGACTGCTATGATGAGTTATTTGTACCATACCAGCCACTAGTGCGGAGTAACTTAGTGTAGTGAAGAAAGGAGAATGAGTATGTATAATACCGTTGATAATATAGAATGGATATTTAAACAAGATGCGGAAGAATTGCTGGTTTCGTTAAAAGAAATAT
>JAKOQC010000060.1 GCA_029778565.1 bacterium | reverse complement strand
CTGGGGAAATCGCTATAGCAAATAACGCATGTTTTGCAAATACTGTTTGAAACCCACTCCGCTTTCCTACTATTGCCATTACAGCGTGATGCCTGAATCGAACATACTGCCTCTCTCGAACCGTTAAACGACTAAAGTATTGTTTCTTAAAATGATAAAGCTCTATCTCCTTCTCAAGTTTTTTCTTGCCAATAGAAATCCGTTCTCCATCATGAAGATATTGAATAACGTGGGCAACAGGAAGGTAACCAATCTTTAGTCCGCCTTCTATTGCCTTAAGCATTAACATAAATTCTTGACCTACCTCAATATCATCAAATCCACCAATTGCCTCTAAAGAACTTTTTCTGAACATGTATGTAGCCGTTGGCGTGAGGTGATGCATCAAATGATACTTCAATAACTCTTGGTTCGCAAAGCTTTTAATGTAGGAATGTTCCCTATAGTCCACTAATCTGTTTGTCATGTCATGTATACGAACATCGGTGAATGATAGGTCGAGATCATTTTCAACCATATACTCAAGCTGTGCCAGTATTTTGTCAGGAAGATAAATATCATCATCATCAAGAAAGGTTACATAATCACCTGTAGCACATTTAATCCCTTCGTTTCTAGCAAGAGCCCCACCGAAATTTGTATTATTCTTCTTATAGATCACATTACCTAATCCAGAGTATTTCTGCATCTTTTTTTCCGTTTCGAATCTATAGTCTGAATTAGGCACATTGTCATCCACGACGATAACCTCGATATTCTTATATGTTTGCTGCAGAATAGAGTCTACAGCTCGGCAAACAAAACTGCTTCTCTTATATGTTGGAACTATAACGCTAACTTTAAATTTCCCTAATTCCATTTCAATACCAACCATTCCCTGTTAATATCTGCATATAACACTACCTAGCACCACTCCCGGTAATAATCACACGGATAGTCTTGAACACGATAATTAAGTCTAACTTAATGCTCCGGTTCTGTATGTAATACATGTCTAATTTCAGTTTTTCCTCGGGTGTAATATCATATCCTCCATTAACCTGTGCCCAACCGGTCAAGCCAGGTCTTACTTGTAACCTATTGATGAATCCGGGAATATCCTCGTTGAACTCTAGAATAAACTCCGGTCTCTCTGGGCGAGGACCAATAAGAGCCATGTCACCCTTCAGCACGTTTAACAGCTGAGGAAGTTCATCGATTCTCGATTTCCTAATAATTCTACCGATCCTAGTGACCCTAGGATCATCTTTATCAGCCCACTTTGCTCCTTGTTTTTCAGCGTCTACGACCATTGAACGCAGCTTATACATATTAAACACTTTACCATGTCTGCCTACACGCTCTTGCACATAAAAAACCGGGCCAGGTGTGTCCAGCTTTATCAAAACTCCGGCTATGAACATTAGCGGTAATGATAAAACCAATCCCACCATTGATACTACAATGTCTACTATGCGCCGAATCAAGTCATACAATGTGATCGTTATATTTCTCTGTTCAGTTAGTTCACTTACAGTGGCATGTTTCCTGTAATAACCAGCTATATCTGTCGTATACCTCGACACTAGATTTCACCTCGTCTTGGCATCAATGATAAGCTTTTTATAGCAACTTGGACATAGCTGACCAGCACCTTCGATGTAAGTGTACCTCCTTGTAATTGGTTCATCGATCCTTACATCTGTTTTCTTTTTACACACAACGCATACTTCGTACTCGACTTTCGCATTCTTATCAACACTGTGTCGTATTTCGTTCATTATATTCCACCCCCTATCAGTGACAGGTTTTTGGTATAACAGTCACAAAAAACCCACCTGGTATATGTGGTTGTCAAAAAACCAGCTGGGTTTATCTCTCCTTCGGCGTAGAAATCCAGGTACAAGCTGTGATCATTACACAATCATGAGCACTGACGGCGGCCGTCAGATCATTCATCATAGATGGAGTATATTTAGCTTCTGTATGTATTATTTGTCGTTATATATTCGCCGTTATCTTATCTTTTCCTGCCCCTTGCCCCATCGTTAT
>JAKOQC010000500.1 GCA_029778565.1 bacterium | reverse complement strand
TAATCGGGGTAATTAGAGTATTTTCCTCAACAACTACAACCTCTTCAGCCTCTTTATTCTCGATAGTCTCTTCAATTGGTTTTAAGTCTTTTGGCCCTTTCGTAGTAGTAACTTGTCCTTTAGTTTTAGCCATCTGCTATTCCTCCTTTAAATCTAAGATACTCTAGGGGGGAGTAACCCCCCAATTACTTCATTAAAGAATTAATACACAAAGGTAAACATCAAGTTCTGTTTCTGCGGGATCACAACTAAGCGTAAATGTACTCGGAGTAGTTTCATATACGGAAACTACGGGAACATCGTCTGCCTCCTTACCAAAGGGTGATACAAAAACCGCATACCCTCCTGCTGGGTCTTGACTTAAACCAAGCCCATCCACGCCAACAAAGACTGCATTGTTAGTCAAACCAAATGCCGTATTAAGCGTACCTGCACCAACTGTAAGCTTAGCCGCAACTCCCGATAACGTGCTTTCAATGAATAGTTTACCCTCTTTAACACCAGCATAAAAACCTTCAGGATCAGCCTTCGAAATCCATGCAGCTACTTCTTCAGGAGTAGCCGCTGCGGCGTTTTCAAAGGCATCGGTGTCAAAACTGATTGTTTGAGTATTAATTATTAAAGAATCGCTAGCGGTCTTTTCAGAAAGATCAAAGCTTTGGGCGTCGAAAGTTATTTTAGCGGGTTCAGCATCTTTAAGATTAACTACAGTAAGACCATCACTATCTACATCATTTAACGAAATGCGTTTAACAATTAATTTATTTTTTAGAAGATTATTAAACGCATCATTAATTTCTTTGTTATGATTATGACCAAAATAAGCCATTAGTACTCCTCCTTTTAATAAGATAGGGGGAGAAGTTTTCCTCCCCCTCTAAATTACCGGGTTTCGATTCGTACAATATTATCATCCATCAAGATGCCAGCACCGAAAATAGAGTACCAAGCAAGCTTGTGGATACGACCAAAGTCTTCAATTCCGCCGTCCCGCATTTCAACCGGGAGGGCTTCCGCG
>JAKOQC010000059.1 GCA_029778565.1 bacterium | reverse complement strand
TCCGGTTGGCGGATTTGTGGGAACTGTTCCACCGCTGAATTCAAACCAGTCCACATTAACAGGACCTGAGAATACAAGATACAAGTCATTTTCTCCTGTAACATTGCTAATATCACAGCTTAATAGTTGATATGTATCCCAGTCACCTGTTGAAGGAGCTGAAAGTGTCCCTATGCGTGTTCCTGAAGGACTGTTTAATCTAAGGTCAATATTTATATCCAAGGCACTTGCCACCATGGCTTTAAAAGATTTTGCCCCGCTTCCAAAATCTATTTTGCTATATAATACAGAATCCCCGCTTTCTATATACCCTATTCCGCCACCGCCGCCAGGAGTATCTATTACTCTCATTGATGAAGAATTAATAGCATTGTAATCCTCTGCTTCAATACGTGAAAATGCAGACCTTGGTGTTGGTGGTAGTGTTGGTGTTGGTGGTGTAGTCGGTCCGCCGCCACCTGGCTCTGTAAATCCTGCTGCACAGGCCATCCTTGCAAAATTCCACAAACTTGGTTTCCACACAGTCCAATCATGACCATAATTGTGAAGAAGCCACTCAACATGCGGTATATTATTTTTCTTACAGTAATCCACTAATCTGTTGTTGCTGAAGATTAGGTTATCTGCTGTACCACAGGAAAGAAACAGCAACTTTATATTCTCTCTTACTTTAGTCCCGCCGTCAGGGAATAATTGATTGTTTTGCTTCATAATTGGTGATGATGAAAAACCGCCTACATAATGAAATTTATCTGCATTTGGCAAACCAATATTTACAGCCTGTGCCCCACCCTGGGAAAGACCAGCAATAGCCCTGTGCTTTGCATCAGTATAAACTGAATAGTTGCTTTCTATATAAGGTATAAGGCTTTCTAATAAATCTTTGGTGAAATTCTCCCAGCCATCCACTCCAGGTGCACTTGCATTACCATATGGCAATACCAAAATAAAAGGATCTATTTCGCCTGCTGCAATGAGATTGTCAAGAATTACATGTGGTACACCATTTTGATACCACTCATCTTCATTTCCTCCGATCCCGTGTAGCAAATACATAACACTGTATTTCTTATCTGGGGAATATCCCGGAGGCAGGTAAATCCTTGCCCTGCGCTGACTGTTTGTAGCCTTGGAAAAATAATTAATATAACTTACCTGGCCATGAG
>JAKOQC010000499.1 GCA_029778565.1 bacterium | reverse complement strand
TTTTCTACGATGAACAGATGACGGCGGCGATGATCGACCGCCTGGTTCACCACAGTTACTTGCTGCTCTTTGACGGTCAGAGTTACCGGATCAAGAATTCGCTAATGAAGAGCTACCCGTAAAATTCCCTGGGGGGTGGCTGCAAAAAGAAGTTTGCAAAAACGGGGAAAAAGTACTTGCAAAAAACAGTCTGTTCAAACAATTTTATTGTTTGAATCATATAACTCCACATATACTCGGTTTCGGTTGACTGTTTGTAATTAGATTTCAAATTATAATAAAACAGATCAGGTGTAAAGCCTTAGTGTCACCCCAGAAATGCAAAGCTCTTCTATCATAACCTCTTTTTGTTAACACTCAAAAGTATTTGCAACCATCCAAAATGGGCACAAAGCTGCATTTCAGCCTGTTCATTATAGCTTGTCCTAGCTGGTCCGGCATGAGTACCACTATTTCTGGCGATTAAATAAAGCCGTTCATATTTTATTCCACTTATTATTTTGATAATAATACTGTTCGTCATCATTATCTTGAAATATCTCAAATGGCAAAGGGCAAATAGCGAAAGGATTATGAACTATTCGTAATCTCATTAATCTTTCATTTTTCATATCATCATCTAAAGACCTATCTTTAGGAATATTAACTGCAACAGCACTAACATATGTGTGTTGCGTATCTGTTAATCTTCTGTCTCCTCCATGAAAACAGTGTATTGCTACAATCTCTTTTTTATCAGTATTAATTTCACCCCGCCACTCAATTGTGCCAAACAATTGAATAAGCTCCATGTGTGTCATTGGAATTCTGATTTGTCTATAATTATCAAGGACTACGAGGCACGGTATTTTTAAATCTCTATATGGAGAAAGTTGACTTGCTGCTTCTTTAACGCTCTTCTTTAGACGATCAAGGAATTCCTTTGGATTAATGCTCCCAATATTACTTAATCTTTTTTCCAATGGACCCGGGCATTTTAATGATTTAATTTCAACTAAAAGGTTCCCATATGGTGTTTCTACATAAAAGTCTGGACGTTTTCCTTTTAGAATTATTTTTTGTTCGAGTTCGTTTTCTGACCAAAATTTATAACCCCTTTGCTTGAGAAGCCAACAAAATCTCATTTCCGCAACATCCATTTTAATGACCTCAGTATAAACATTAATTTTTTTACTCATATAGAAGATTTATCCCAGAACCTCGGGCGCATGTAACCGTGAACAACACTATGGCTATTATCAACTCTATCTGTCGGTTTAGAAGGGATATAATAACATCAAATACTACTCCGTCAAAATCGTTATTTATCATTTGTTCAATGTCACATCCTTTCATTTGTATTATGATAACAATTCTCCAAGTGGTCTTCTTATAGCTTCTCTCGTCTCACTAAAATATGTCTCAGTTTATAGGTTAGTTAATCAAAATAATGAAAGCGTTTATTCTTTAATAAATTCATCCGTGAATACGTCACTAGATTCAACCGCCAATTTTTAGCTGTAAAAGATTGATCTCTCCCGAAAACTGGTGAGTCAAACTTGTTTTGCAATTGTTGTCCCAATTTGAGTTCCTAGAATTAATTAGCAAACAGATGCTTCCTTACTTTCTTACCTTATTTTAACTGGTATATTTTACATAAACAAGCCATCTCGTGGATTTCAATGACAACTAAGTAAGCATAATTTAGTAACTGGATCACACTCCTTGCACCACAGAGTAGTGTCCGGTATAATGGTGTAAATTTAGGTGGCAGGTAGTGGAGCAGTTAGCAGGAAAGGCCACCGTCCCTCTGGTAATAAGAAGTGTTCAAAACAACTCTAAAACCGGAGGTAGAACGATGGCCCAGTACAAGATTACCATAGACACAGAAGAATTGCAGTACCTGTTTAACCGGGATCAGGGGATGGCCAAGCTGGTAGAGAAAGTGCTTAACAAAGTCTTAGAGGCAGAGGTGGCTGAGAAGCTGCAGGCCGGGCCGTATGAGCGCAGCGAGGACCGCCGGGGATACCGTAACGGCTACAGGGAACGGGAAATGAAGACCCGGGTTGGCACACTGGAACTGGCAGTTCCGAGGACAAGGGACGGTCACTTCTCCCCAGAGCTTTTCAGCCGTTACCAGCGCAGCGAGCAAGCCCTGGTACTGGCGCTATTGGAGATGGTCATCAACGGGGTATCCACCCGTAAGATACAGCGTATAACCGAGGAGCTTTGCGGAACCAGCTTTTCTAAATCAACCGTATCGGATCTTTGTAAAGCGCTGGACCCGGTTGTAACCGCCTGGAATGAGCGGGATTTGAGCCAGAAAGCTTATCCCTTTGTCATTGTAGATGCCCTGTATCTAAAAATACGTAAAGACGGCAGAGTGGTCTCCCAGGGCGCTCTCATTGCCATAGGCATTAATGAGGAAGGTTACCGTGAGATTTTGGGCCTAAAGATCGGCGACAGCGAGTCAGAGGCCACCTGGTCAGAATTTTTTACCTGGTTAAAGGGCAGGGGCTTGCGAGGAGTTGAGCTGATCACCTCCGATGACCACGGGGGTCTGGTTAAAGCAATTCGCA
>JAKOQC010000498.1 GCA_029778565.1 bacterium | reverse complement strand
TCATAGCAGTTGCAATTGTTTTTGTTTACTAAAGGCTTCGGTTCAAGAGAAAGCAGAACATCGTTATCAGAAATCTCATACAAAGTTGTGTCCAACGGTGTAACTAAAAAACATTTCTCAGAAAGTATCTTGCCTTGTTTTTCTAACAGCATTTTTACTTCTTCTTTTTCCAGTTCCAATATCTGCTTGCCACTAACGGTAATAAAATACACCCCTTCACGTGGTTCGCTTATTTCGTAAATGCCACCATCTTCTAAGTCGTAGTAGACGTAGCCATCGCTTTTTCTACCCTTTTTAGGCTGTAGAAGGTTTCTTTGGAACACATACTTACTATCAAATCCATCAATCATTGCTACCCAAGCTGTATCATCTGCAACAGAAATACGCACCTTACCATTAACCACTTGCTTTTTAAGCATGATGTTTAGCCTCCTTATTTTGTTAAACACTCTACTTACTTTTAGAGCATCTGTTCGTAATGCAGTGTTTCATCAGGCGTGATTTCAGAAATATTTCTTGTTTCAGTGCGTATCATCCAGTAACCCCATACTGGCATTATGTAACCTTTTGCAGTGCCAATAAGCCTTCTTTCTCTGTCACTGGTCATGCTGGATCTGAACTTTAATACTGCTTTTACCTCATCTTCAGAAGATCTCATAGTTCCCTGCCCTATCAGCTTAGATCTAACGTTTTCTTCAGGTATAAATGTGCCGTGTGCAGTGCAGTCAAACTCATCAACGCCTGCTTCTTCTACTTCAAGGTAATCACATATGAAAGCCCCAATACCACCGATGTAAATTACATTCCACCCATCTCTGATTTCTTCCTTAGTAAACTTTACGATTTTCTTGATAGCCATACTGTCTTACCTCCTTTGTTTACATTATACCACATTAGTGTATAAGATATACAAATAGTATAACATATACACGTCAACACTTAAAAAATAAGCATCAACTCACGAAGAGTCAATGCTTATTCTTTCTTTGTTAGTGATGTTTGTAGCGACTGTATGTTTTCTTTGAAGTTTTCTT
>JAKOQC010000497.1 GCA_029778565.1 bacterium | reverse complement strand
GCAGGACAAGTTAAAGCTGCCCAAAGGTTGTGTAGCCTTGCAGGTAAATCTTGGGTGTTCGGGATATGTATATGGGCTTTGGCTTGCGTCCGAACTGATCGGCAACGCTACGTGTAAGAAGATGTTGGTCGTGGTTGGAGATACGTTGACCAAGACGATATCGGATAAAGATAAATCGGTAATAATGATTAGTGATTGCGTTTCTGCAACCGCTGTTGAATATGCCGAAGATTGCAGCGAATCGGTTTATTCCCTTTATTCAGAGGGTTCCGGAGCTGGGTATCTCATTATCAAAGACGGAGGTTTTCGAAATCCAATTAGCGAAAATTCGAACATCCTTATGAAAGATGAAGATGGAAACTGCAGGACATCTATGAACTTATCTATGGATGGAATGGCCATATTTTTATTCGCCATCAATGAGGTGTCAAAGACACTAAATAGGTTTTTGGATTATTTTAATGTAAACGTGGAAGATATAGACTATTTCCTGCTACATCAGGCAAATAAATACCTTATGACCGTCCTTGCAAGAAATGCTAAAATACCGATCGACAAAGTGCCGATGAACATTGAAAAGTTCGGCAATACGAGTGGTGCAAGCATACCGCTCTTGATATGCGACACCTTGCATAACGACTTAAAGAAAAAAGATCTAAACGTCGTCATGGCAGGATTCGGCGTAGGATTGTCCTGGGGCTTTGCTAAGTTATTATTACGTCAAGGGACCTATACTGACATTGTCTTTGTCTAAATATATTTGATTTAGTGATGAAAAGGAGGAGTGACAAGATATTGCTAAACATATTTGATGTTAAAGACAGATGTTATTTGATCACCGGAGCATCTTCTGGTATTGGCAGGAATTTGTCAATACTGCTCAATGAGGCTGGAGCTAAGCTATTGTTAACGGGTAGGAGTATAGAGAAGCTCAATGAAACTCATGATATGTTAAAATACAAAGACAACGCAATAATTGAAAGTGCAGACTTATCTGATGTAAAAAACATCAAAGATTGGGTAAGAAATTTTATTAGCAAACATAACGCACTATTAAACGGATTTGTACACTGTGCCGGAGTTAGTATCGTAAAACCCTTGGCAGTGGTGGAACAGAAAGATTTTGTTGATATCTTACAAATAAATTTAATTGCCGGCATGGAATTGCTCAAGAGTGTGGCAAATCCAAAATATTCCGTTAGGGGCAGTTCTTTTGTCTTTGTGTCATCGGTTGCTGGTCTAATAGGAGAGCCCGGAATGTTATGCTATGGTGCCAGTAAAGCGGCGTTGATAAATTCCGTTAAGACGGCTGCATTGGAATTGGCCAGGTATAAATACCGTGTCAACACAATTGCACCTGGCATGGTTAAAACTCCGATATTGAATGCTTATAAGGGGCTAGAAGAAGACCAGATTAAAGCCATTGAAGGCAAATTTCCATTGGGCACGGGTGAACCAAGTGATGTATCTAATGCTATTTTATTTTTGCTATCCGATGCTTCTAGATGGATCACTGGGACAACGGTAATTGTAGACGGAGGTTATTCTGCCGGTAAATAATAACATTTAGGAGGTCGCCATGAAAAAGTTAATTATTATCGGGGCCGGAGGATTTGCTAGCGAAGTCATCGAATGGGCTCTGGATATAATGGAACATAAAGATAATGACTGGGTCATTCATGGGATGTTGGATAATCTAAGCATTAAGCCAATAGCAAATATCCCTGTTATAGATACAATTGATAATTACGTCCCTAAAGAAGATGACG
Organism: bacterium; assembly: GCA_029778565.1. Classification (GTDB taxonomy): domain Bacteria; phylum Patescibacteriota; class Saccharimonadia; order CAILAD01; family BJGX01; genus JAHFOQ01. The sequence goes on along the minus strand of JAKOQC010000497.1, from coordinate 793 downwards.
TTTTTATATGTGCAATTGGCGATCCGGAAACGAAAATGAAATTTTGCAATTCGATGCTGGATAGGGGAGCGCAGTTTGTTAATCTTATACATCCGACGGCAATAATTGGAGAAAGCGTCTCGCTAGGAAGGGGAATTATTGCATGTCCTTATAGCGTGATCTCTGCTAATGCCGTAATTGAAGATTTTGTGACAATCAACTTGCACTCCACCATTGGACATGATGCCATAGTGAAACGAGGTTGCACGTTGAGCAGTCATTGTGACGTAACAGGTCATGTCGTACTGGGTGAAAATTGTTTTATGGGAAGCCACGCATTGATAATTCCCAGTGTAACGGTGGAAAACAACGTAAAGATTGGGGCAGGGAGCGTGGTTATAAGCAAAATAAAGGCTAATACTACAGTCTTCGGCAATCCGGCGCGACCAATATAGCCCGTAACTGTAATATATCTTACAGAGAGATTTTATTACATGATTAAAGATATTAATATGTTGACAGGTGTAGATATAGTTAAGATAACGCGAATCGAAAACATCCTTAATAAATACAAAAAAGAATTTGTAAACAGTGTATATTCGGAAGATGAAATTGCCTATTGCGAATCGCATAAGAACAATGCAAGTTTATATGCTGTGAGATTTGCTGCCAAAGAGGCAGGAAGCAAAGCTCTAGGGTTAGGCATAGATGGCACTACGATAACCTATAAAGATATTGAAGTTACAAAAGCTGATAATGGGAAACCAAACATCCAATTTCATGGTAATGCTAAATGCATTTTAAAGAATATGGG
>JAKOQC010000496.1 GCA_029778565.1 bacterium | reverse complement strand
GAGGAAAGTTGTGGCTTTTATGTTTCGGAGCAGTTAACTCACTACTGCATAGTAACATGCGAAGAAATAATAGATGTTTTATCAACTTTTGAGCCATCAATAATTATTAAGTCAATGAAAGGTACTGAGTAATATATTTAGCTTCAATATACATAGAATATAAAATGCTAATTGCCTTTAAGAATAAGGCATGTTGAAAGAACTGTAATTGCTTTTGATTAGAGGTCACACAGTTTCGGCTGGCGTGGCCTTTTTCTTTTTATCCATGTTTGACAAAGTGTAATACATTGTGGAACGACAAGAAACACAGGAGGTGCAATGATGTCTACAGAAAAGGATAGTATGCTACGGGTAAGGCTTACACAAAGGCAGTCGGATGAATTGGATGCGATTATTGGTGAACTTCAAGCACAAATGCCGGAGGCAAGTGTTACCACATCAAGCATACTGCGTTGATGCTGCTTAAACATTTCAGTTGAGAAATTACTATTAAATAATGTTAAAAATATTCAGCAATTTAAAAGGAATTATAAAAATAGTAAAACAAGAAATAAATGGTTGATAATAGTTTAAATTAAAACCTACTTTCCACGGGGCAGGTTTCTTTGTAAATTTTAAACTTAGGATATCAAATGGATTAAGGTCGTAGTACAGCAAAGATCGGTAAAGCAGTGGTGTCGTAAACCCCAGGTAATGAATTCAATTGATGAAAGCGGTTGGACATTTTGCTGTGCCTTTCACTAGAATGGGAAGAGGAAAACCGGAATTATCTGGAGTACATTTATGTATTGGGTAAACACTTCGCCCGGTTGGACGGGAACCTTGACAACTTAAACGATACCACGAAATATTTCTACCATACGGATCACCTGGGAAGCACCGTCGCAGACACCGATAGAGCGGGTGATACTGTCTGGGACGGGGAGTATACACCCTTTGGCAAACAAGTGGGCTAAACCGGCGACTTGAAACGTGCTGCCAAGTTCACCGGGAAGGAACTAGATGAGGATATAGGGTTGTATTACTTC
>JAKOQC010000495.1 GCA_029778565.1 bacterium | reverse complement strand
TTTTCTGTCTACACTTTCCTCTGTTGCAATAATTTCTTCACCTGTAGATTTAAGTATTGTACTATTTTCTTTTAGTTTAGCCATCTATATCACCTTCATCAATAGTAGACCATAATTCGCTACTTAATAATTCTTTAAATGCAGGGTCATTTGTTCTATATATTTGTATATTATCATTATCTATATCAACTAATACTTTAGCATACTCTAAATGAACTAAAGCATACTTTCCATCTGTTGATTTTCTCCAATTGTCTGTGTTAAAACCAACACTTTCCCAAAATTCTACTGTTGCTATTGCAAATTCCATTATACATCACCTCTCATTGCCAATAATGGTGAACATTGTCCTGCTTGGTAATTTTGGAGGATTTCTTCGTCTGTTAGGGCTCGGTTGTAGAGTTTGAAATTGTATAAATCCATTTTGGTTGGATATGAAATCCAGCTAACACCCCTTTGACCTATCCTCATTTTATTTTCGTCTGTGAATTCCTCAACGTTTGTACTATTTTCTGCAACCTTCATTCCATCTATATAAATATAAAGCATATTTCCGCTCTTAACTGCTGTTATCGTATGAATACCGTCAAGTATGTCCGCTATCTTAGTAGAAACGGTTCCAAGGTTCTCACCATCTCCTATATGGAACCTTAAATCATTGCTAGTGCCATATAGGTCAATTCCAGGATTAGGAGCCCAGTACGTTCCACCTCTACTCCCCATAATATTTCGAACATCATATAAGCAACAAGTAACCTCTAGTGTTAAATCATTATGCGTAAACCTTTTGCCCGTATCCACACAATCATCCACCCCATCAAACCTAAGCCCACCATCAACCCATCCGCTACCCTCTATATAGCCAAAATTAACTAATTGCCCATCGTTACCATTGCCACTTAAATCCTTCCATGTGCCAGTTTGTTCATAGTTGTTCCCTGTACTACCATCTAGCCATAAAACTAGACTATCGTCAATTACTGGTTTTACGAAAGGATAGCCTTCTATAAATTCTGGTACGATTATATTATTGCCACTAATACTAGAGTTAAAATTTTGTATGCTGTCTGGATAGTTTAATCCTAAATCTTCTGGTGCAGGTGTCCATGGAGTGGCTTTGTCGCCGATTTCTGCTTTGACTCTATCAAAAAATATTTCTCCTGAAGTTACTGAAATAATGAAATTTCCATTGCCAAAACGGTTTTTGGGAATGTGAAACACATATTTCTTTATTGTATCGCTATTTACTGCTTCAATATGGGTAGATGAAGCCCCAAATCTTATAGTAAACTCCCCATTGCCTTTTACCCAAGCGGATGCGGTTAAATTTTCCACATCTCCTAAGTTGTTAAGAGAAATAAAATTAAGTTTACCAAAGTCGGCATTATCACTAGACTTTGTTACTTTTAATAAGCCTTCACTAGTAATAGTAAAATTAGAAGGTGGAGACGAATTCATTCTATTCCAATAAACATCAAAGCCAAATTTAAAATCACTATTCCTCAATAAATTCCTCCCACCCTCTAATTCAGCGGGATATTCTATTATCTCGTCTACATCTAATCTACCATCACTATTTAAACTTGTTTTAGCATTACTCTCAACTACCTCATTAGTCAATAATAGTTTCTTTTCTTGTGTAATTCTTGCTATCTTCCTACTCATGCTAACACCTCAACATCAAGGGAATTAGTGGTAGAGTTATAAACTAATTTATAGCTACCTAATTGAATTTCGTTTCCTATTACAGTTTCAGCAACATCAACTATCCCGTCATCATCTTTATCATATACACTTTTTACCATATCACCATATCCAGCATTTCC
>JAKOQC010000494.1 GCA_029778565.1 bacterium | reverse complement strand
CGCCACATGCGCATCAAATTCTGTCTTACTCGCCTGTTTAACATTGTCTACATTACCTAACCCAACATCAGTTTTAGTTGTCCCTGCCCTAATCTGTGATACAGTTAAACCTTCTAAGGTGTCAGCATTGGCAGCGTCTAATGGTACCCATTGCATACCATTCCAATATTTCATTTTCGGCATATCTACACCCCCGTATCTACCCAAAGTTGATTTAATGCAGGACTAGGAGGGGCAACATGAGAAACTGTTATAGCTGATCCTTTAGAAACAAATAAACCCCAAATATTAGGGTTGCTACCTGGAGTAACAGCTAATGTATCATCTTTTCTACAGTAGAATGTTGAACCATTATATTCTACCAAATCTCCTGTATGGTAAAATATACTACTGTCATAAGAACCTCTAAAAGTTAATCCCAGTCCCGGCGGGCCTTCCGGCCCTCTTACTGATAGCTTTCTCCAATAAGCTATGTTGGTGGGCAAATTACCTAATGTATCTTTTATTGCTAAATATACTTCTGTAGTTTGCCCATCGTTATAAGTGACAAAGTTGTTTTTATAATATTGTGTTTGTGGGTTATATGACCCCATATAATTAAACTGACCTATTACATTGTTAAATTCTTCCTGTTTATCTTTAATGTACTCATCTACTTCATCTTTGATAAATATTTCCATATTTACTATACAGTCTTGCAGTTTATTAAAATCTTCGGGAGTAAATATCTTATCCCGAAGTAGTATAGTGAGGTTTTGTAATTCTATTTCTTCTTCTGGCGTCAATGTTTCCTGCATTTTTAGATATTGGTATCGCTTAACATGGGGTATATCGGCGGGTGATATATCAAAGTGTTCTACAAATTGGTCTATCTGTTCAGGGAATGTACTTCTCATCTCACCACCTCCAGTCCCACCAAATTCCGTTCCACCCTCATAACAAGTAACACATCTTCACCTAAAATAGGCTGTATTTCGTTACTCTTGAAATAAAAGGGGATTGTATCCAAGTTTTTTACTGCCCTCACCCCATCAGCACAAGTGTAAACTATTGTTTCTCCCCATTTACTTCTTAATTTCAATATTTCTGTTTCCCCCGGCCATTCAAACCATAACCTTAATGTAAAATCCCCTTTTACAGAATAGTTTTCATCAAATGTTACTGCACCATCTAGTAAATTCACCTTTTCATTAACAAAAAAGACATTCCCTTCAGGAATACCTGTAATCTGTATTGGTTTCCATGTTATTTTTACAGAAGCATTATCCGGGTTGTTTTCCACAAACACTTCAAGCAATGTATCAGGTACTTCAAATTCTACTAAAAACTCCTGTTTAGGGGTTGTGTACCGTAAATTATCCTGTGATGTTACTTGTAATTCAATATAATAAGTTTTGTTGTTCTTTAAACCATCAAATTCATATTCTATAACATCAGAAAATATTTCCCCGCTTGTTGCTATTAACCTGTTATTATTATCATAAAGGTTAAACATAAAAGAACGTATCCCTATACCTTCTGCCTGTGAATATTGCCCTTGAAATAGATACGATGGGCTTAATACTTTCTCACCTAAGTTGATAACAGAAGCAGAGGGGGTACTTCTACAGGTGAATACTACCCATTCGCTGGTAGCAGAGCTATCTTCCGCATCCCATACTGTCACTTGGTATTTATATTCAATCCCATTAGTTAGGCTGGGAATAGTACAGTATGGGGCATAACT
>JAKOQC010000493.1 GCA_029778565.1 bacterium | reverse complement strand
GGCTTTCATGCCACACTGAGTAGTACCGAGCTGGTGTGGACAGGTATAATTATCTTTGTAATTGCGTCGATTGCCGTGATTGTTACCTGGCGCAAGGCGAGCAAGAGCACACCCATGTCGCTCTTGCGCGGCCAATAGTTGCTATTTACCCAGAGTTTTCTCTGGGTTTTTTTATTTACACAATATACCAAAATAATGCATTCAGTATTAATGAGCATTATAATATGAATTATGAATGTCAAAACTTTCGAAGCAAACATAATAAAGTTAGAGAATCTTCAACAAGAACAGAAGAGAAAAGAATTCGCTCGACTATGTTTGCAGCTATATACTGCTTGTAATAAAAATAACAATTCAGATTTACTATCGCGTATTCCAGCCTTACAAGCAGCTAATCCAGACAAGCAAGATAAATTACTAGAGCAGCTAAATGATTGTTTAGAAGATTTAGCGCTAGAACCAGAGTATTTTACTTCTGGCAATCTGGAATATGTAAGAGATCTCTGCCAACAAATAAATATGGGTATACGCTACGCACAAGCACCAGCAATACTTTGCCACTACATTGAGATAGATAACAGAAAAGTCATAAAAAGTTTGGCAATAACAATATTTTCTGATGGCAAAAAAATACGCGTTAGAGATGCAAAAAACTCTGTAAGTAATTATTTAACCAAACTATTTAATAACAAAGAATTATCATTAGCAGAAGCCGGCAAATTACTTCCAGACAAAATTGAAAATTTTGTGTTAAGCGCCTATAAAAAAACGGTAGTTTTTTGGTCTATCGATGAGATGGAGTAAAAATATAGCCACGAAAATTTTCCGTGGCTATTAAGCTTTGAGTACTCTATGTATATATTGTTGGGCGTCAGTCTCAGGCATGATGTGCCCATCACCAACAACAATAACTTTTTTATCTACAATAGTATCCATTAGCTCTCTATCGTGCGTAACTAGTACTAACGTGCCGACAAATTCTTTAAGAGCAGCTTGCAATTCATCGCTTGCCGATATATCTAAATGGTTTGTTGGCTCGTCGAGAAGCAGCAGATTTGCACCCTTCGCAACCGCACCGGCAAGCAAAGCCCGTGATCGTTGGCCTGGGCTGAGCTGGCCGGGCAGCGAGACTGCTTTCTCTTTTTTAATATTAAATTTGGCCAAAATATTGTAGAGTTCGGGCAATTGCTTGCCTGTCATTTTGCGTAGATTCGTAATTATATTTCTTTTAGGATCCGGAAATGAATAGTCTTGGTCAATATAACTTAGTGTAATTCCGTTGGCTATATTGATAGTCCCAGACTTTGCAGGCAACAACCCCGCAATAAGCTTAAGTAGTGTGGTTTTGCCTCCACCATTAGGGCCAATAATTACAACTTTGTCTCTGGTTGCAACCTTTAGGCTATAAGGTCCAAACTGCTTTGTACCTAAATCTACAGTTACATCCGTTACTTCAATCGCCGTAGCCCCAGTCTTTTCGCTGTCTGTCTTAAAGCGAAAGTTAAGGTCAAGGTCTTTCATTGGCTTGTCGGGCTGCTCCAGCTGATCTAGGCGTGATACTAAAGATGCTGCTGCCCTTGCATGTGAACGAACAGCCTTTTCTCTTCTCGCATTTCTGCCAATTTTTTCATTATCAGATGCAGATTTGTTACCAGCAGCAGCCTGTGCATTTTGTTGCTTTTCTCTAGCTGCTTCTGACAGTCTTTTCTTTTCTTCTGTAAACTGCTCATATTTTTGCATTGCTGATTCATTTTGCTTACGCCGTGCTTCGACATATTCATCATAGCCAAGTGTATAAATTCTAATACCTTTGTCAGGTATTAACTCTGCTATCCTATTCGTTGCCTGACGCAAAAACCTTCTGTCATGAGAAACAATAACAAACGCTGATTTAGACTGTCGTATGAAATTCTCAAGTGTCGACAGACCGTCTAAGTCTAGATTATTTGTCGGTTCGTCCAACAAAAAGACATCAAACTTAGCTAAAAGAATGGCAGAAAGTGAAAGTTTGTTCTTTTGACCGCCAGAGAGTGTACTAACTTTGATAGTTAGTACCTGTGTATCTAGCCCAACCTTTTGGAGGACTTTTTTGATGCGATTTTCAAGAGTGTATGCACCCAAACCGTCAACTTTTGCATATGCTGCTTCATATAGTCTTAGGTGCTCTTCATTCTGATCGCTACCATATAATTCTGTTGCCTTCTCGAGTTTGTCTAGGGCATCTTTGCACCCTGTGACTATTTCGAGGAATTCAAGACCAGTATACTTACCGTATTCTTCTATCTCTTGTGGTAAATAACCCACTGTAAGATCATTGGGTCGCAAAACCTTGCCATCTTCCGGCTGTAAAATTCCTGCAAGTATCTTGAGAAGGGTAGATTTTCCGACACCATTCGGACCGACTAGCCCTACACGATCGCCTGCGCTCACAGAAAAACTAGTTTTTTGCAAAACTATGGTATCGTCATATTCAAAAGACACATTTTGGGCTGTTAGCATATTCACTCCTCTCTTTGTAGTCTACTTGTAAATGAACGTGGAATCAATTGATTCTACATCAGGAATATGGTATATAAAAAGCACTAGTTTGTCAATTAAATAAAAGGCGGTGGCAGCTTGGATGCATCAATTGTCATTACAACTTATAACCAATCAAAATTACTCAACCTAATCTTGCTATCACTTGCTAATCAAAATACAAAATTTACATTTGAAATTATTGTTTGTGATGATGGTGGTTTGAATACTACAAACCATATTGTACAAAAGTTCTCAAAGATGTTTACAGATATTCCTATTTATTATTTGTGGCAACAAGATAAAAGATTTCGTGCTGGCCAAGCCAGAAATATGGGTATACGTCAATCGATTGGAAAAATCATAATTTTATTGGACGGTGACATGATACCTACAAATGATTTTGTACAAAAGCATATTAACTATCATAGAAAACATCCAAATAGTTTACTAACAGGAAGTAGAAAGACAATAGATGACAAAATACTTTTTACCGAAACTCATAGCCAACTCAAGAATAAAGACTTTTTAGATATACTTCAAAAAAAATCTTCGCTTAATAAGGAAGAGCTGGATTATCGAAGAATATGGTACAAATCTACCAGGCCATGGATGTGTGTATTTTCTTGTAACCTTAGTTTTCCAAGAAATACATTTGCCCGATATTGTGAGGAGTTTGTTGGTTGGGGTATTGAAGATTGGGATTTTTCATTACGTCTTTATAAAGCCGGTTTCTCGATAAAGTTCTCTGAAAGTATAATCGCTTATCACGTCGATTATAAACCGGTCATCTCGAATGCCTTTCGCAACAATAATCACGAGCAAATGGTAGAATTTGCCAGAAATGTAATGCTATTAATTGACCAGTATCCTGGTGATAATCTAGAAGGCTGCGCTATCGCATTAAATAACTATGTTCTAAAGGCTAATAAATGGCAGTGGGCTGGAGATAATGTAAAACTTAGAGACAACAAAGAATCTATAAAATTACTTAGGGGTTGGTTACTAAAAAACCAAATTTACAAGCGAAAAAAAACTAGTGTTGAGCCCAAACTCATCGCCACTGTAATAATTGCATGCTATGAACATACAGACTACTTTGAAAAAATTTTGTACTCTCTAAAACAACAATATGATAGTAAATTTGAGATAATACTTGTAGATGATGGTTCAAGTTCAACGGCCATTAGTAAATACCAAAAATTATTACAGGCATGTAATATACCTTCGAAATTAATATGGCAACCCAACAGAGGTTTTCGGGTAGCCAAGTCCAGAAATAATGGTATTAAACAGAGCCTGGGCGATATCCTTATTTTTTTAGATGGTGACATGATACCATCGCAAAGTTTTATTAAAAAACACGTCAGCTTTCATAAAAATAATTCCAAAAAGGTATTGGCCGGTAATAGGAAACTTTTATCCGAAAAAAACTTTTTAACACTCAAGCTAAACAGAAATTTTTTTAGTAATCTATATCGATACTCAAAACCCTTTAGAGGTGAGGAAAGTTTTCGTTTGCAGGTGGCAAAATTAAATAAACACACATGGAGATTGGGGTTTACGTGCAATCTAAGTGTTAAACGTGCATCAATTCTTTTCTTTGATGAAAATATTGCAAATAAATTTGGACATGAAGATCTTGAGCTAATGTATAGACTTCATCAAGATGGTTGTAAGTTTATATATAAAAACAATTTGTTGGCTTATCATATTGGATACAAAAAACCAGGCTACGCAGTTCATGAAGGAGCCACAAATTCTGAAATAATTAACCATATGTTAACCTCGCTATATGTAGTAACTAAGCATAGTGAGGAGCCTTTTATGTGGGCATTTCTCGACTGCACAAGATATTTTCATCTAAATAAAAATGGCCAGTGGTATTTCTCTTTGAAAAATCCAAAGAGTCTTACCACTGGCCTTACAGATTTCACAGCTTGGCTACTGAAATCCCAATTAGATCTCAGTGCCACGAAGCACTGAAAGCTGTTCACGCGACATGTAGATCTCACCACCGAAATCATCAGTGATCTTGACCTGCTTGGCCTCATCAGCTGATTCGTTGATGTAGACCTCAGGACAGGTGTTGGATGAGGCATGACACAGAGTTGCAACATGTTTGTACTCGGGGTTGTTTGTCATTGTTCTCTCTTTCGATGAGAAGGTACTGGCACTTGCTGACTACAATATAAGACCCCCAACACGTTTTGTCAATATATCTAAATATGGTTTTTGTTATTAATCAAATTAATGTTATAATACAATAAACTAATGGCATACCAAGAACGCATTAACCATCATAGAATTGATTTTCCAACCCGAGCACGACTCTGGCATTTTTGCTAATTAATTAACTATAAAACTAACCTATCATCTCGCTCGGGCGAGATGATTTTTATTTAAGGAGAATGTAATGAAAAAATATCAAATAGGCGTAATGGGCTCGGCTGCCGACATTAATTACCCCAAAAAATTAGAGACACTTGCCTTCGCGGTAGGCCAAGAAGTAGCAAAGTCTGGCGCAACCTTAATGTTTGGCGCCGAGAAAGATTACGACTCACTTTCTACTGCCGCGGCTCGGGGTGCTCGCTCCTTAGGCGGTTTAACTGTAGGCTTAACCTACGAGAAAGGCTTAAAAATCTACGACCAAGCCGAAATAGTAATAGCTACTGGCCTGTGTCGTGGCGGTGGGCGCGAGTTTAGCTTGGTACTTAGTTGTGATGGAATTATCTGCCTAGGTGGAGGTTCTGGCACGCTAACCGAGATGTTAGTGGCCTACCAGGCCGGGATACCTATCGTTGCAATAAAAAACAGTGGTGGCTGGAGTGATAAACTTGCCAATAGTTTTTTAGACAATAGAAAAAGGCTAAAAATTGTGCCTGCAAAAGACGCAAAAAATTCTGTTAAATTAATCACGAAGCTAGCTAAAAACTAACTAGTACGCCTTGGCTAGTATTGCCTTGCCGTCTTGGCCAAACGGATAACAACGTACAGTAATAGCGTGGTTTTTTTTGAGTTGGGCTTCTTTTTTAGAGTCTATTTTAAAATCTACTCGGGCGAATTTGCCCTTCTCGACAGCTGCAACAGCCTCGGCCTCGGTTTTACAATCTACTACTCCGTTCTTAAGTCGTTCTTGGCTCTGAGTGTATAGACGCTTTTGCATAGCTTCTAGCTCTTGAGTGACTGTCTTGGCCACATCGCTTAGAGCCACGCTTTGCTTTTCGCCATTATCGCGGCTAACTATTACTACTTGGCCAGCCTCGATATCGCGTGGGCCGATTTCTATGCGCAGAGGCACGCCGCGTTTCTCGTAGGCATAGAATTTCTCACCTGGGCTAATATCTCTATCATCCATCAGTGTAGTTTCTTCAATACTATCAGAAAGTTCTTGGGCGGCTTTTTTTACCTTGTCATCACTCGCACCAACGGTAGTAATTACCACTTTGAGCGGCGCTATTTTGGGCGGCAATACCAAGCCCTTGTCGTCGCTATGACTCATTATCAGCCCACCAATAGAACGCGTGCTTAGGCCCCAGCTGGTTTGCCAAACAGGTTTAATAGAGCCGTCTTCGGCTGAGTAATTTACATCAAAAGCCTTGGCAAAGTTATCGCCAAGATTATGCGAGGTAGCAAATTGCAAAGCCTTGCCGTCTTGCATCATTGGCTCAATGGTATAGGTGCGGCTAGCCCCCGCAAAACGCTCGCTCTCGCTCTTTTCGCCATCTATTACGCTAATAGCTAGAATGTCTTGGGCTATCTCTTTATAAACCGCCAGCATTGCCTTAGCAAAATCATCAGCTTCTTTTTCGGTAGCGTGGGCTGTGTGGCCTTCTTGCCACAAAAACTCAGTGGTGCGCAAAAACATTCGCGGGCGCATTTCCCAGCGCACAACATTGGCCCATTGGTTGATAAGCAAAGGTAAATCTCGGTAACTTTGAATCCACCGGTTAAAGCTGTCATATATTATAGTCTCACTGGTAGGACGCACCACCAGCTTTTCTTCTAGTTCTTTGCCACCGGCATGCGTTACCACCGCCACTTCTGGGCTAAAACCTTCAATATGGTTTTTTTCTTTGGTTAATAACCCCTCTGGAATAAACATAGGAAAATACATATTGGCAACACCGGCCTCGCTTATGCGGGCATCTAACTCAGATTTAATAGCCTCCCATATGGCGTAGCCATAAGGCATTATTATCATGCTACCTTTGCTTGGGCCATGTTCGGCCAAATCAGCCACCTCAATTACATCTTGATACCACTTAGGAAAATCTTTACTACGCTCAGTAATGGTCTTTTTGCCAGCAGTAGCGCGCAAAAGATAGTTAAATTCGTTTGCCTTCATAGCAGTAATTATACCATATTATCTTGTAGGCCAGAATACGGGCAGCGTGTTCTCTTGAGTTATTATTATTGATTGTATTCGTCGAAATCATTTAGAAGCTTGTCGCGCAAATAATTGGCGTTAAGAATATTATCGTCTGCAATATTTTCTAGCCACTCGTCTATTGCGCTGCCAAGTTTTAGCTTTGGGCCAAAAGCCCTATCTAGTTCTTCAAAAGTAAGCAAATGCTTTTGCCTAAGCTCGGCTGCGCGATGGCGGTCTCTGCTAGAATCGGAATTGAGCGCCTTTATTTGGGTAACTAAATCTAGGGTAATTTGCCGACTATTGCTAGCTGGCTCTGCTTTTTTTTGCGGGCCCATATTAATAGTTTTAGTAATAGCCAAGGAGCTTATTAACTCGCTCTCGTGGCTAACAAGTATAAAGGCACCTTGATATTCAGAGAGAAGTTTTTGTATTACAGCTTTAGAGCGAATATCTAGGTGATTGGTCGGTTCGTCAAGTAGCAACATATCTGGATTAGTTAAAATATGCAAGGTCAGCTCTAAGCGCATGCGCTGCCCAGCACTAAGCTTACTCATTGGTACAAATACTTCGTCTTGCGCAAATAAAAGACGAGCAAAATAACTACGGCCTAGATATTCTGGCAGACGTGAGACCTCACAAAAATAATCGAGCGCTTTTTGAGAATTGTTAGCTTGCTCATCATGTTGACTAAGATATGCCAGGGAATGGATATTGCTATATTTAGTATTGACTTTAGAGGCAGCAAGAGCATTAAGCAGGCTGGTTTTGCCGCTGCCATTTGGCCCCTTCAGTAATATTTTATCATTCGTATATATCGAAATATCTTCGATACCAATTTTGTGAGCATCTGGTAGTGTTAAAACACAGTTTTGTAGTTGTAGTAACAAACGACGCTCGGGTTTTGATGTCTTACTAGATATAATAATACTTTTCGGTAATTCTGGCTTTTCAGATAATGTTTCTTTAATACGTCGTTCTATTTGGTGGAGACGTTGTGATTGTTTTTCTCCCGCATTTTCGGCACGGTAGTCAAAGGCCATTTTATCGTTATCTTTGCGTCGTTTGGTAATTTTAGCGCCTTTGTTAGCGGCTATCTCAAACCAATTTGCTTTAAGTTTGTTAAGCTTTTTTTCTGCCGCTCGATGAGCAGCTTCTTGATTCGCCAGTAAAGCAGATTTTTGCTTTATATAGTCATCATAATTACCAGCAAATTTGGTAATCTTCTGCTGCGATATTTCACATACACTACTAGCAAAATAATTTACAAACTTGCTATCATGACTAACTACTATTACTGCACCCCGAAATTTAGCTATAAATTCACCAAGCCATGTCTGAGTCTGCGCATCTAAATGATTTGTAGGTTCATCAAGAAGTAATAAATCGGGCTGGTGACTCATAGCAATTGCTGTCATCAACTTAACTTGTTCTCCACCAGAATACTGACCAAGCTTTTTTGAATAGTCAGGCAATAAATTGGTAATGATGCTTAGAGCTTTTTCAAAACTATGTTTAGTTGTAAGCTGTAATACCATTGCTTGTAATGAAATGTTCAACTGTTTGCTAATTTGTGGCACATAACCAATATGAGTAGATTTTTTAAGTAATATACTTCCAGAATCGGGTTTGGCTTGTCCTTGTATAAGTTTTAACAAGGTCGACTTGCCACTACCATTTTCGCCGACTATGGCAATTTTTTCTTTAGCATTAAGACTAAGATTTGCTGAATCGAATAATATTTTATGATGGAAAGAAAGTGAAAGTGAACTAATTTTTAACATACTAAAACCTCGTTTAATATAATACGTATTAAACTGACCGAGCTAGTATGGCTGTCTCACTTTCACCTTTCGTTACTTTGCTTATGATTCTACTCTGATACATATGAATGTCAAACTTTATTCAGACAAATCTCAACCACACTGTCAAACTTATCTTTCGTTGAGACTTTGTTTTTACGCACAAATCTACACTTTTTACACTTATGAGTAATGATATACTGGCGCGATTTTTGTTCTATAGCAATTGGTTGCATCAACCCATAACAAGACTCTGCCCTATCACCTGGGTTAATATCGACGTGTTTAGAGTATAAGCAATTAGGGCAATGGTTGGTATAGCCATTCCCCGCTACCTCGGTCTTGCAGTGCTCACAAACAAAATCTTCTTTTTTGCGGGTAAACTGCTTGGTCATTATTCGGTTTCGATAAGCTTACTAAGATGCAAGGCTTGCTCGTTGCCTGTATCGAGCTCGATGCGTACAAAGGGCACATAGCGATTTTTTAATTTGCCGGCAAAAAACTTGCGTAGTGCCGAAGCTTTGCGTAGTACTGCTACTTCGAGCACCGCTTTGTCGGGGCCATGTACCGTCAGCCAGACGGTTACCGACTTGCCGTCAGGTGCGGCATCGCAACTTACTACCGTAATTAGATTCTTCTCGTTAGCAAATTCTTCAAAAAATTCGGCAGCATAACCGTGCAAAAGGGCAGAGAGTTTTTCTTGACGAATGTTCATAGGGCTATATTCGGCGTGGCTTAGACTCGGTTTCGATAAAGCGGAGTGTATTGCCTACTTCTACCTTTACATTGGTAGAAAGACTCATACCACACTCATCGCCTTCAACCACTTCTTTTACTTGGTCTTTATTACGTTGCAAGCTATCTATTTTGGCAGAGCCAAGATCTTTTTTACCATCACTAATGCGTACTTCTAAATTGGGGGTAATTTTACCGCTAAGCACTTTACCACCACAGACCACGTGCGACTTAGTAGTCTTAAAGACACCCAAAACTTTTAGGCTGGCGCGTTCGTGCTCGATAATTTCTGGCTCGAGCAAAGAGCTTAGCCAATCGCGTACATCATCTAAAAGCTCGTAGATAATTTTGTAGAGACGAAACTCTATACTACTGCGCTTGGCAAGTTGATTAACAACTGACGAGATACCCACGTTAAAGCCAAGAATAATTGCACCCGAAGCAATGGCTGAGTTAACATCGCTTTCTGAGATATCGCCAATACCAGAGCTCACTATTCCTACGCGCACTTCGTCGTTACCAATTTCGCTTAATGTGTTAAGGAGTGATTCGAGCGAGCCTTGCGCATCGGCTTTTACAATAAGGGCCAGTTCTTTTACCTTGCCATCTATTACCGCGTGCGAGAGATCGGCCAAATTCATTACCTTGGTAGAATGCAGAGTTTTAATACTGTTTTTACGAGCCTGGCTAGCAGCCCAGTCTTTGGCGATTTTTTCGGTCTCGACTTCTTCAAACCAATCACCAAACTCGGGCAATTCTTTAAGACCGCTAATTTGTACTGGCATGGCTGGAGTAGCTTTTTTGAGTGGCTTACCTAAGTAGTCGGTAATAGAGCGAATCTTACCATAACTATTGCCTACCACTACCCAATCGCCCGGGTTAAACTCGCCATTTTGTACCAAGAAAGTCGCAACTGGCCCCATGCCTGTGTCGAGATGAGATTCTATAACCACACCGTTTGCCAAACCTTTGTAGACAGCCTTGGGCTCTAAGATATCGGCTACCAACAATACAACTTCTAATAATTTATCTATGCCTTGTTGAGTTTTCGAGGATACTTCAATACACGGAATGTCACCACCCCAGTCATCGGGTACTACATTAATTTCGCTAAGCTCTTGTTTTACTCTGTTAACGTCGGCGCCATTTTTATCTATCTTAGTAATCGCGATTACCAAAGAGACCTTGGCAGCCCGGGCATGCTCGATAGCTTCTTTGGTTTGTGGCTTTACACCATCATCGGCGGCTACCACAACAATCGCCACATCACAGGTCTTTGCGCCATGCTCACGCAAAGCAGCAAAAGCTTCGTGGCCAGGAGTATCTAAAAACGTAATAACTCTGTCAGACTTCGTAACTTGGTAGGCACCAATGTGTTGGGTAATACCGCCCGCCTCGCCAGCAGCCACATTGGCATTACGAATAGCATCGAGCAAGGAGGTCTTACCATGGTCAACATGCCCCATAACTGCCACAATTGGTGGTCGTGGTTTACTTTCGTTAGATGAGGAATCTTGGCTATTATTTGCAGTACTCGGACGTTCTTCGGGTTTTTCGGCCTCCATAACTACGCTAAAGCCAAGCTCACCAGCAATAATACTGGCGGTATCAAAGTCTATCTGCTCGTTTACCGTCGCCATAACGCCGTTTTTCATTAACTCACCAACCACTTTGGCAGGTGGTAGGCCCAGCCGGCTCGCAAACTCGCTAACCGTAATAACTGCTGGTATCTCTATGGTAAGATTGGTAGTTTCTTCGCTCATACGTTTTCTCGTTTCTTGTGTCTCGTTAATAGTGGCAATAATCCACGCTGAATTTTATCATAACAACTCTGCGAGCAAACATACACCCCACGACCTCCAGAATTACCCTGCAGATCGTAAACAACCAGAGTATCTGTAGTAAGGGCGTATCGCCGCGCCTGACTTTTTGGCAGACGTATGCGACAAGCCGCACACATTCTTGTTGGTGTGTGTTGCGGCGCACCCACAGGGTTATTCCTTTGCAGGCTTACTATCGGTTTTGCTGGTCTTAGCTTTGGCTGTTGGTTTAGCTGGCTTTTCGTCTGTTGTATCGGCAGCTTTTTTTGATGCAGAAGCTTTGGCTGGGTCTTTTAGACTCAGACTAAGCTTGTGTTGCTCGGCATCAATAGCAATAACCCGAAACTTTTTCTTCTCGCCAACTTTTAGCAAAGTGTTAGGGTCTACAACGTGTTCTGAGCTAAGCTCAGAAATATGCACTAAGGCCTCAATAACAGGGGTAATCTGCACAAAAGCACCAAAAGGCGTAATGCGAGTAACAGTGCCTTCGAGCTCCATACCTGGTTTATAGGTTTTGGCTTCTTCAGCCCAAGGGTCGTCACTAAGTTGTTTCATAGAAAGTGACAATTTGTCAGAGTCTATGGCAATAATCTTGGCAGTAATTTCTTGGCCAACCTTCACAAACTTAGATGGATTATCTACTCTGTCCCAGGCAATTTCTGAAATATGCACCAGACCTTCTATTCCATCAACATTAACAAACACGCCAAAATCTACTACGCCAGTAGCTACACCAGTAACGGTTTCGCCTACATGTAGTGAAGAAATTTTGTCTTCGGTAAGCTCACGTTGAGCTTCTTTTTCTGAAACAATTAATTTGTTCTGAGCTTTGTCTAGGTCGAGAATACGTACCATTAATGTCTGACCAATCAGTTGATTCAGACGATGTAAAATTTCGTCTTTATCGGCACCGGTAACGCGGGGGTAGTTTTCGGCCGATAGTTGGCTAACAGGTAAGAACCCGCGTACGCCTTCTATCTCGATAAGCATTCCACCTTTGTTGGCATCGAATGGCACAATACCAAATACTTCTTTGGCGGCAAATCGTTGCTCTAAGACTTCCCAGCCTTTTTCGCGAACGGCTTTGCGAAGGCTCAGAATGGCGTAGCCTTCTGGGCCTTCTGGCTCAATAACACTCGCACTGAGTGTGTCTCCTGGTTTAATATTTTTGGCGGCAGCTTCGGCTTCTTTACCGACTACCAATGCGGTACCTTGGGCACCTAAATCGAGCCAAAGATCTCTCTTTTCGGCTCGCATTACAACGCCTTCTACGACGTCGTCTTTTTTGAGTGGGCTAAAATCTAGCGACTCAAGTAATGTTTCCATTACGCTCATATAATGTGTAACTCCTTTGAAGATTGATTTGCTGGTAATTGCTAAAATAAGCGATTTTACCAACAGAAATTTTTCGCACAAATAAAAATTTTTGCTAATTGAAAAACTTGCTCTTCATTATAGAGAATTTTTACAGGTTTGTAAACCTTATTAAAAGAGAGAAATAAGAAAACAAATCTCGTTTACCGTTGCGACTTAGAAACTGCTATAGCAGGCTGCTTAGATTTACGTAATACATAAAGAGCTACAGCAATAGCGGTTGCCCCAAACACTGCAGTATCTGCAGCACCAGTTGCTGGGGTGCGAGCTGGTGGAGTAGATGTTGGCGTTACTGGCTTAGGTGGTGTGCTTGGGTTGGTAGCAGGTAATTGGCTGGTGTTATTTGGCGACGACGGCGCTGGTGCCGGAGCTGGGGTTTCGCTTGGTTTATTTACCGTTGGTTGCGTATTGGTTTGATTTTGGCTCGATTTTTTTGAACGTACATAATTGCCATAGGCAAAGGTGCCAAGAATTATTAAGATAATTGCAAAGACGCCGATTATTATTTTGAGTAGTGTTTCGTTTCGCATTGCTCCCCCGTTATTTTGACTTTATT
>JAKOQC010000492.1 GCA_029778565.1 bacterium | reverse complement strand
TGGATGTTGTAATATTGCATTTACTCGCCGTATTTTTAGTTTGTTTCTTATCGCAAACTCTTTAGCTATAACATCCTCCAACACGCGCCCCCAGTACATAGATTCAGAATCAATACCTTCTACATACTGCCCTGTTTTTTCTAACCATAAATCCATTAGGCTTGTCCAAGGACTGACTCCCATTATCACGGCAGCATCGCTGCCGCCTATTCCATGCCTTCTATGTTCTAACCAATCATTTCGGGACATAGCAGATGTATTTACTAAACGAATTGCTTGCATAAATTTTCACCTACCCAAAATTAGTAGAGGCAAACTCTCCAAAGTGTTTTTTAGCAATTTCATCATAAGCTTTTGCTGCCTCAATCTCGGTCATAAATGACTTCTGAAATATCCTTTTCCCGTTAAGCTTTGCTTCTGCTATATAACGTTTTCTGCGCTTATCAAAGTAAACGCCCTTATATTTTGAGGTCCCTTTTCTAACTTTTTTTTGGTTGAGATTGTTTTGGGATCTAGTAACAATGCGCAAATTGCATTTACGGTTATCCAATTGATTCCCATTAATGTGGTCTACATCTAGTGGCCCATAGTAATCTAGTATAAGCCTGTGCATTGCCACTTGCTTGTTGTTGCTCCTGCCACCGCCCCTAACATAAGCTGCAGCATAGTACCTTGACCCACTTTTTTTAGCACACCATTTAAACTGGCTTATCTTTTCAAAGTCTTGAGCATCAATTGTGGCAGTTAACCCTCTTGTTAGGGGGATCTCTAGTGTCTGAGACATCATCACGCCACCCCCAGCGCTTCTTCTATTGTCTTGAACTCAGGGTCTATATACTGCACCAAGCATTCCCATTCTGCATGAATGATGTCGCCATTTACGCAGTATACATCCTCCCCTGGATATATTTCTCCGCCGCATCCTTCACAGTATGCCATTACCTCAGCGTCCTGCGGATCGGGAAGTCCTTGTGAAAATCTATCTAGATTCATACGCCTATCCTCCTTGACAC
>JAKOQC010000491.1 GCA_029778565.1 bacterium | reverse complement strand
TTAGCAACCCTAACTGTTCTGTCATCCGCCTCATAATACACTGCAGTGTCGCCCGGTTTTTGAAAAGCAAAAATGTTGGCCTTGGCTTGTCTGTATTCCTCAAGATCGGTGTGTACATCTAAATGATCAGGTTCTAGCATGAGATGCACGGCAATATGCGGACTCTGAGTAACATCCATTAGTTGAAAACTTGAGAGCTCATAGACTACCCAATCATTTGCACGAATATTTGGTAAGGCGTCGAGCGCAGAAACACCAATATTACCTACTAGATGTACTTTTTTGCCATCGGCTTCTAGAAATTTGGCAATTAACGTAGAGGTAGTACCTTTACCCTTGGTGCCTGTTACTCCAATAATAGGTGCCGGGCATTGGGCAAAAAATTCTTTGGTATTAGAAGTAATTTTGCTAGCAGGGGCCTCAATTTTGTTTAGATGAGTTCCTGGACTGCGAACAATAAGATCGTACTCTGTTAAATTATCGAGATACTGTGGACCAGTTATTATATTGGCACGTGGAAAGAGTGATGTGTTTATAGCCTTTTGATCGAGAATAGTAATTTTGTTGTTTTTATCTCGAGAAAAGTATCGATAATTACTTAAACCCTCTACACCTCCACCAATAATAGCTATGTTTTTCATACTTGTATTATACCGTAATACCAGCAGTATCTATATTCTATTGTATTCCCATAAGCTGAGTGTCAAAAACGAGCGGTGTGTTTGGCGGAATAGTTGGCGGATACCCACGGGCACCATAGGCCAGGGCAGCCGGAATTGTGAGACGACGGACTGCACCTACCTTCATATCTTGCAAGCCAATATCCCAGCCTTGTATTACTTGGCCTGCTCCTAGCTTGAAAGCAAATGGTTGTTTTTGTCCTTTTAAGCTGGTATCAAATACTTTGCCATCTGGTAAATACCCAATATAGTGCACCGCAATTGTATCGCCCAATTTGGTGGTACGAGTGCCAGTGCCAACATTATATTCATCTATTCTAAGTCCATTGGGCAATGTCTGAGTGCGTACTGGCTGCTGGTTTTGTTGGCTACTTCCTCCACTACTACCCTGTGTGGCTGAACCCGAAGGAGTACTTCCACTCGAACCTTGTTGATTATTGGTTTGTTGATTTGCTTGCCCGGGTAGTGGAAGACCCTGCAGGCTTAGGCCGTTATCTGCTCCATCCGTTGTGGCAAGACCATTCCCGTTATCTTTCTTATTTTCGTCATTGTATATGGTAGTCTGAGGCTGATCGTGAGTAACGCGCACGATAAGCCAGCCCACCAATACAACAAGTGCTAACACAATAATAGAACCAATAATAAGTATTATTTTGGTACGTTGTGATTTTTTGTGTGTATAAAAACTTTGCATAACACCCCCTCTGTAATACTTAACGTCGTTTTTTCTTTTTCTTCTTAGACTTACGCATTGGTTTTAAGTTGGGTCGAGCACTAGCAACATTTCGTCGAGTAGCACGGGTTTTCGTTTTTACCTCTTCGGCCTCACTTGCACCCTGACTTTTTGCGTGTTTGGCTCCTTCGGTAATTTCGGTTTGTACCATTTCTTGAGGTATCTGTTCTTGAATTTGTACTTTAAAGATTGTCGAGGCTATTTCGGCATCAATGCCAGCTTGTAATTGACGAAAGATACGAAATGCTTCGGCTTTGTACTCAACCAATGGGTCTTTTTGTGCGTAACCTCGCAAGCCAATGCCTTCTCGTAAATGGTCCATTGTTTCTAAATGTTGTAGCCAAGCAGAATCAATTACTTTTAGACAAACTAGTCGCTCGATAAGACGCATAGTGTCTGCACCAAACATTTTTTCTTTAGCCGTATATTCTTTACTCGCTATTTGATAGAGATTTTCTGCTAAATCCTCTGGTAATTTTTTTGTAACCTTCTTTGCCCAATCTTTAGGTAATTCCACAATGGTATTCGCATTTTTTTGTACTAAATCTAGGCTGAGTTCGCCAGTTTCTGCATCGGTACTTGAGTTCGCTATCGCCAAAAATTGGGCGCGAACCATATCGAGTACAGTAGAACGAAGATTTTTGTTTTGTAATACCTCGCGACGTAATTTATAGATAACTTCTCTATGAGAATTCATTACATCATCGTATTCAACCAAGTGCTTACGGATATCAAAGTTGTGCCCCTCTACTCGTTTTTGCGCTGTTTCGAGAGCACGGGTAATAACCTTATTTTCTATCGGGGTATCTTCTGGCACATTTAACGTGTTCATTAAACTACCAATACGTTCACCACCAAAAACGCGCATTAAGTCATCTTCTAAGCTTACATAAAACTGTGTACTACCGGGGTCGCCTTGTCGACCGGCACGACCACGCAACTGGTTATCTATTCGTCTCGATTCGTGTCGTTCGGTACCAATAACATGCAAACCACCAAGTTCTTTTACTCCATCGCCCAAAACGATGTCGGTTCCACGTCCGGCAATGTTAGTAGCAAGGGTTACTGCACCCTTTTGTCCAGCTGCTGCTACAATTTCTGCCTCGGCCTCGTTATTTTTAGCGTTCAACACGGTATGGGGCACACCGGCCTTGCGCAGCATTTGGCCCATTAACTCATTCTTTTCGATACTAACAGTACCAATCAAAACTGGTTGACCAAGTTTGTTTCGCTCGGCTACATCAGCCGCCACTGCCTGATATTTTGCCATTTCGGTTTTATAAATTCTATCGCGTTCGTCTTTACGAATCATTGGTTGATGAGTTGGTATTTTCGTTACCTCGAGTTTATAGATTTTGGCAAACTCTTCGGCTTCTGTCATTGCAGTACCAGTCATACCAGCAAGTTTGTTATATAGGCGAAAGAGATTTTGAAACGTAATGGTTGCAAGCGTTTGGCTTTCAGCTTGTATCTGAACACCCTCTTTGGCTTCTATCGCTTGGTGCAAGCCTTCACTGTATCGACGACCCGGCAGTAATCGTCCTGTAAATTCATCAACAATAATTATTTCACCATCTGGACTAACCACATAGTCTTTGTCGCGCGTAAAAATAGCTTCTGCCTTTAAGGCGGCTTCGACATGGTGTACATCTTCTATGCGCCCGGCTTCATAAATGTTTTTTACCCCTATGGCTTTTTCAATTTTCTTAATACCATCTTCTGTTAGGCTAACGGCTTTTTGTTTTTCGTCAACGGTATAATCTTTTTCGGCCTGTAGTGTTTTGGCAATTCGCGCAAAGTTATAGTAACGCTCGGCCGGTTTGGCATTAGGTTGCGAAATAATAAGTGGTGTACGAGCTTCGTCAATTAAGATAGAGTCGACTTCATCTACAATGGCAAAATTTAGCGGTCGTTGTACCATTTGTTCGGCTTCTTGTACCATATTATCGCGCAAATAATCAAAGCCAAATTCATTGTTTGTGCCATAGGTAATATCTGCCTCATAGGCTTCTTTACGGGTAATTGGTTTGAGGTGACGTAATCGCTCGTCATGATGCGTATCGTTACTAAACTCTGGGTCGTAAATAAAAGCAACATCATGCATAATTACTGCTGTTGAGAGCCCTAAAAAGTGGTAAATTTGCGCCATCCAGCCTGCATCACGTCGTGCTAAATAATCGTTAACAGTAACTAAGTGCACGCCTTTACCACTGAGGGCATTAAGATAAACTGGCAATGTTGCTACGAGGGTCTTACCTTCACCGGTACGCATTTCGGCAATTTTACCTTCGTGCAAAACAATTCCACCAATAAGTTGTACATCAAAGTGACGCATCTTAAGCTTGCGTTTTGAGGCTTCGCGTACAACTGCAAAGGCTTCTTCTAAAATGTCATCGAGAGAAGTTTTATTAGATAGCTTTTTTCTAAACTCTTCGGTTTTGGCACGTAGCTGTTTATCACTCAGTTTTTGAATTGATTTTTCAAGTTCATTAATACGTTCAACACGAATTCGTGCTTTTTTTATTTCACGTTCATTAGGATCGCCAAAAATTTTGGTAATGAAAGACATTAAGACCTTTTTTTAACCTGATTATTATAACAGATATCCAAAGTCGATTCGAGCTAAATAGTTATTTACGGCGCAATAATTGCCATAACTCTTTACTACGAACACGCCCAGGTGCATGCTTGTCTTTATATTTCTTTATCTGTAACCGCAGCTTTTGCTCGACAATA
Organism: bacterium; assembly: GCA_029778565.1. Lineage (GTDB taxonomy): Bacteria > Patescibacteriota > Saccharimonadia > CAILAD01 > BJGX01 > JAHFOQ01. Next base: position 545 of record JAKOQC010000491.1, on the reverse strand, counting down.
TCGACAGCCGAATGAGGGTTAATAGTGGCTGTTTCAGCAACAATATCTGGTCCGGGTACCTCAAGAACCGCTTTTACTTTATAGCGATTGTCTTCTCTGCCAGAAGGATCACGAAAAATCTCAACATTCATACCAATGGCTTTATGCGAGCGCGGTAAATATTTATCTAAATGGCCGAGCTTTTTACTAACGTATTTTTGCAGCTCTGCATCTATATCATATTTTCTTCCTGTTAATTGAATCTTGATCATCTCTCTCCTTTCAATTAGTTAGAGTGTGCTCGAACCATAAAACTTTTGTAGTGCCTTAGGAATAGTAACTGTGCCATCTTTTTGCTGGTGGTTTTCTAACAGAGCAATTAAATTACGGCCCGATGTTACTGCGGTACCATTGAGCGTATGTACAAATTCCAATTTACCATCGGCATTGCGATAGCGAATATTTAAGTTGCGTGCTTGGTAGTCGGTACAGTTGCTACAACTAGTTAGTTCTCGATATTCATTTTCGGCAGGTGAGTAATATTCAATATCATATTTTTCAAAGGC
>JAKOQC010000490.1 GCA_029778565.1 bacterium | reverse complement strand
TACTTGGATTACTTTCTCCATAGGAATAACTACTTGAGTAACGTAAGCTTCAAGATTTAATCTTTTAACTTCGCTCTCAATGTAGGCCTTAACTTTATTTTCCTGGCCACTAATAGCTTTTAATACATACCATTTTAAATCGCTCATGGAAAAATTTTTAATTAAAGAAACCTATGAAAATTGCTAATATATTTTTAATAGCTGTGCTAAATAATGAATCTACTCCGAAAGTAAACAATGCTAATATAACAGTAGCTACAGCCACTACTATTGTAGAAGATTGTAAATCAGCCCACTTTGGCCATTCTACTTTATATCTAAATTCTGAATAAGAATCTTTTAAAAAATTGATAAGTGAGTTCATAATTTATATTTGCACGGGCACAAGGATTCGAACCCTGATCAACGGTTTTGGAGACCGGTATCCTACCATTGGACGATGCCCGTAGTTAAAAAAGCTCCGTAAGTTTCCTTACGGAAGCTTTATTTATTTAAGATGATTAATCTAAGATTTCAGTAACCTGACCAGCACCTACTGTTCTACCACCTTCTCTGATCGCAAATCTAAGACCTACGTTAAGAGCGATTGGTTGTAACAATTCTACAGTGATCGTTAAGTTATCACCAGGCATTACCATCTCTACACCTTCTGGTAAGAAGATTTCACCTGTTACGTCAGTAGTTCTTACATAGAACTGAGGACGATATTTGTTGTGGAATGGAGTGTGTCTACCACCTTCTTCTTTAGAAAGAACGTAAACCTCAGCTTTGAATTTCTTGTGTGGTTTCACAGAATCTTTCTTAGCGATTACCATACCTCTCTTGATGTCAGTTTTCTCGATACCTCTTAATAATAGACCTACGTTATCACCAGCTTCACCTCTATCTAAGATTTTTCTAAACATCTCAACACCAGTGATAGTAGAAGTTAACTTCTCATCACCCATACCTACGATGTCTACTGGATCACCTGTATTGATAACACCTGATTCAATTCTACCAGTTGCTACAGTACCTCTACCTGTAATAGAGAATACGTCTTCGATTGGCATTAAGAATGGCTTATCTTGATCTCTAACTGGTAATTCAATCCAGTTATCAACAGCATCCATAAGAGCTTCTACAGTTTCAACCCATTTTGGTTCACCGTTAAGTGCACCTAGAGCAGAACCTTGAATTACTGGAGAGTTATCACCATCATATTCGTAAGAAGATAATAAATCTCTTACTTCTAATTCTACTAATTCTAATAATTCAGCATCGTCTACCATGTCAACTTTGTTCATGAAAACAACGATTCTTGGTACGTTTACCTGACGGCAAAGTAGGATGTGCTCTCTAGTTTGTGGCATTGGACCATCAGTAGCAGCAACTACTAAGATAGCTCCATCCATTTGAGCAGCACCAGTAACCATGTTTTTAACATAATCGGCGTGACCTGGACAGTCTACGTGAGCATAGTGTCTATTTACAGTTTCATACTCTACGTGAGCAGTATTAATAGTAATACCTCTTTCTTTTTCTTCTGGAGCAGAGTCAATTGAAGAGAAGTCTTTCATTTCAGCTAATCCTTTCTCAGCTAATAC
>JAKOQC010000058.1 GCA_029778565.1 bacterium | reverse complement strand
TTCGTTCACATGAGCGAAGATTTTGAAGAAAAGGCCATCTTTTGCCATTGCGTACTCAAGCCGAGGTTGATACATAATGCAACTAGACAGCGAGCCAAGAATGACAATAATACCAGTTATAGCAACAAAAATACCTGCGATCTTACCAAACACGGGTACATAAGTCAGAGCATCTGCCATTGGTGCAGTAGAAGCGACTAACTCGTTGAATGGCATGATACCGGTCATAGCTAGGGCCAAACCTGTATAAAGTAGCATAACAATTATGCAAGACCATATGAGAGCTCTTGGCATGGTCTTTCCTGGGTCTTTTATTTCCCCAGTCATATAAGTAACAGCAGCCATTCCAGTATAAGACCAACTGGTCGCAGAAACACCGGCAAGCAATGCACTCCACCCAGAAGGAGTAGCCAACAGAGGAGGGTTTGTCAGGTTAGAGCCTTTTAAGTAGAACAAACCCGCTCCAATTACAATAACAAAAGGTATGATTTTCGCTGCAGTTATTATAGTTTGAAATGCACCGCCACCTTCAACTGATCGAATGTGGAGTAGCATAAACAGAATTATAATGATGGTACCAATTAATCTTCCCGTTAGAGGAGAAATTGGCACTAAGAAGTTTATGTAGTTGGAAATAGCTAATGCCATTATTGATAGTGATACTGGATCGTTTGCCCAGAACGTTGCCCAACCGCTAAGAAAAGCCAACGGTCTACTGCCAGCATTCTTAATGTAAATGTAGTCGGCTCCATCCACAGGGTAAGCCGTTGAAAGCTCTGCATAGACGCACATCTGCGGGATAATTATTAATCCTCCCACAACGAACGCAAGGATGGTCATTAGTGGCGAACCAGATGCTTGAGCTACGGCACCTACTGATGAGAATATACCCGAACCAACTGTTGTGCCTACGGCAATAGCTAATGCAGCCCAAAAACCAAGCTTTCTTTTTAGTTCCTTACTTCCACTGCTATTCTCCATGCTCTCTCCGTCTCCTTCCTACCAAGCCCCGTTGTATTTAAGTGTTTCGGAGGCTGTTCTTGCTCCTAATTCCATGCACTCAGGCAAAGGTAAACCGCGCAAGATTCCGGATAAGAAGCCTGCGATGTAACTGTCACCGGCACCCATGGTGTCTGCTACCTCCACGGGGATAATGCCAAACCGTGTAAATCCTGTTCCGTCAAAGGCGATGCTACCATGCACATTTAACGTGGCAATTGCTACTTTTGGACCTTTGCTTTGTGCGTGCTTGAGGTAATCTCTAATGAACTCATCCTCTTGCTCGTAGGCGAAAAAAGCATAATCCACATAAGGCAGAGTTTTTTCAACCAATTCACTATCCAGTTTGTCTGCAAAATCAAAAGAAACCAAAGGCCCTTTCCCTTTAAAACGCCAAAGCTCTTTCTCAACCTTGCCCCAAAAAGCTGTATGGATTAAGTCCTGAGTAAGTAGGAATTCTATGTCGTCTTCAGTGAGCTGGAAATTCGCTAATACACCCTCATAGTAGTCACCAAATACTCTGTCTCCATCGAGAATTTCAACCATGGTAATTGCTGTCTGGCCATGTGTCACTCTTACGTGGCTGGTGTCGACTTTTCTTTCCATCAACTTATTTATAAGTAATGAACCATATTCATCATCTCCAACTACGCCTACGTAAGATACCGGAATGCCTAAACGTGCTAAATAAACAGCGACATTTATAGCATTTCCACCTGGGAAAGCCTGACCAGTCTTGAAATAA
>JAKOQC010000489.1 GCA_029778565.1 bacterium | reverse complement strand
TTTGCTTTGGCCTGTGCTGGGTTATAATTCTTGTCCAGCACTTCAAAATACTGCAGGAGGCCATATTTAGCTATGGAGCCACTGTCCTTAGTGATATAGACATCTCTTTTGCCGGTAGTTTCGTTGTCAGAAACTATCTTTATTTGGTTATAAAAATTATCGTCAATCGATTTTTCATACTCGTAATCATAAGCGAAACTTTCATCACCAAGCACAAGATCAAGCTGTAAGTCTTGCAAATCTCTGACCGCGATACTGCCGAACTCGTCACGCAGGCAGTACCATTTTCCTGTGTTCATCAGCGTATCGCTTATGGCATTGTAGATAATATCCAACCAAGTCTTATCATCCCGGACGCTTACCGGCAGTTTGTAGCCGGTGCTGGTGAGCGTACCGGCTTTTAAGCCGAAGTAATTGCACATCTTACGTACAAGGCTGTCTATGGTATCATTTTTTACAACAATCGTATCCTTGGCCTTGCAATACCTGAGCTGATCATAGGCGGTGACAGTAATCTCCTTTGCTTTGTTCTGCTCATGCTTAAACACATAGCCGTAAAAAATATTTGCACCATTGAACTTGAAGCGCACTACACTTCCGTTTTGAATATTCAGATTATCATCAATATAAGAGAATTCGAGCTTGCTGCATCCGTCGTTCAGCTTATCTGTGTATGATACGGACTTTACAAGCTCGCTTATCTCGTATATCTTACCGTTTACCTCAACTAGAAACTCCATACTCATGGTATCACCAACTGTTGGCCGGGATAGATCAAATTCGGGTTCTTAATCTTGTCTTTATTGGCATTGAAGATTTTCGTGTATTGACTACCATCCCCATAATATTTTTTGGCTATAGCCCAAAGGGTATCCCCTGATTGCACGACATGCACCCCATTTGATTTTGGGTTAACTTTAGGCGCTGTTGATTCTTTCTTAATAGTTGCTTTGTTTGATTGCGCTACAACCGCGGATTTTTTACCATATTCCCTGTATTCCAAAAGCT
>JAKOQC010000488.1 GCA_029778565.1 bacterium | reverse complement strand
ATAAACAAAACTTAAATGATGTTGTAGCCAAGAAACATGACCACACCAATAAAGCTCTTTTAGACACCTACACTCAAACAGAAGCTAATTTAGCTGACGCAGTCTCTAAAAAGCATAGTCAAAATACCGACCAATATCTTGATTACGGCGGAACTAATCAAGTAGCAGCCGCTGACGTAAAGGCCGCAGTAACAAATAGTCACAAAATATATATTTCAACCAGCGACCCGTCAGGCGGTTCTGATGGCGAGGTTTGGTTTAAATATACGGCATGAGGGGAGAATAAAAATGGCAATATACACTAAAGTAAGCGGTGTATGGAAAGAAGTAGTTCAACCTTCGGTAAAAGTTTCTGGAGCATGGAAAAATTGTTCTGAGGTTCATGTTAAAGTCTCTGGAGCTTGGAAAAAGGTTTGGGAAGCGGTATCGTCTTATATTGCAGCTGGCCATGATGGTTCTCCCTATTTCACTCTCCTTAAGCGTTCTGGAGATAGTGTGAGCTTAGCCAGCACCTATACTTTACCAGGCACTGGTCGCAGTTGTTCCTTCAGTCCTGATGGCACTTATATTGCAGTTGCCCATTCTGGTTTTCCCCGTTTCACTCTCCTTAAGCGTTCTGGAGATAGTGTGAGCTTAGCCAGCACCTATACTTTACCAGGCACTGGTTATGGTTGTTCCTTCAGTCCTGATGGCACTTATATTGCAGTTGGCCATTATGGTTTTCCCTATTTCACTCTCCTTAAGCGTTCTGGAGATAGTGTGAGCTTAGCCAGCACCTATACTTTACCAAACATTGGTTATGGTTGTTCCTTCAGTCCTGATGGCACTTATATTGCAGTTGCCCATTCTATTTCTCCCTATTTCACTCTCCTTAAGCGTTCTGGAGATAGTGTGAGCTTAGCCAGTACCTATACTTTACCAAACACTGGTTATGGTTGTTCCTTTAGTAGTCCTGATGGCACTTATATTGCAGTTGCCCATTCTGATTCTCCCTATTTCACCCTCCTCAAGCGTTCTGGAGATAGTGTGAGCTTAGCCAGTACCTATACTTTGCCAGGCACTGGTTGGGGTTGTTCCTTTAGTCCTGATGGCACTTATATTGCAGTTGCCCATTCTGATTCTCCCTACTTCACCCTCCTCAAGCGTTCTGGAGATAGTGTCAGCTTAGCCAGTACCTATACTTTGCCAGACACTGGTTGGGGTTGTTCCTTTAGTCCTGATGGCACTTATATTGCAGTTGGCCATTATGGTTTTCCCTACTTCACTCTCCTTAAGCGTTCTGGAGATAGTGTTAGTTTAGCCAGTACCTATACTTTGCCAAACACTGGTTATGGTTGTTCCTTTTAGGAATCGTCATGAAAATAGCTATTTATACTATTTGCAAAAACGAAGAAAAATTTATAAAGCAATGGGTTAGTTCAGCTAAAGAGGCTGACCATGTTGTTGTTACCGATACCGGCAGCACTGATAATTCGACAAAGCTATTACAAGACGCTGGTGTTACCATATATCAAGAAAAAATTATTCCCTGGCATTTCGGTAAGGCTCGTAATATTGCCTTAAGTCATGTGCCCAAAGACGTTGACTGTTGCTTGTCTTTGGATATGGACGAAACTTTAAACGAAGGTTGGCGAAACATAATAGAAGAATTATGGCAAAACGGAGT
>JAKOQC010000487.1 GCA_029778565.1 bacterium | reverse complement strand
CATCACATTGGCACCTGGAGCTTCTAATAGTACAACATTTACTGGAGTTTATACATTGACGCAAACCGATATCGATGCTGGATTTAAATACAATGTTGCAACGACCACAGGAAAAGATCCTCAAAATCAAAATGTAACAAATAGTGATGATGAAACCACGGTAATTCCAAAGATGGCCGGTATAGCATTGGTTAAAACAGGGGTATTGAATATGAATGTCATTGCACCGAATGGAATAGCCAATCCGGGCGATAAGATTAATTACACGTTCAAAGTAACCAATACAGGAAATGTAACGTTAAGCAATATCACGGTAACGGATCCAATAGTTACTGTGAGTGGTGGGCCCATCACATTGGCACCCGGAGCAACAGATAATGTTACATTTACTGGTGTCTATTCCCTGACACAAACAGATATTGATGCCGGGTTTAAATATAATGTGGCAACTACAACAGGCAAAGATCCACAGAATATAAACGTAACCAATGGAGACGATGAAACTACATCAATTCCAAAAATGGCAGGCATCGCATTGGTGAAGACAGGAATACTGGATATGAATGTCATTTCACCGAATGGAATAGCCAATCCGGGCGATAAGATTAATTATACATTCAAGGTAACCAATACGGGAAATGTAACGCTAGCCAATGTCACAGTATCAGATCCGATAGTTAGTGTTAGTGGTGGACCCATCACATTGGCGCCTGGAGCAACCGACAATATTACGTTTACGGGAGTTTATACATTGACGCAATCAGATATCGATGCGGGATTTAAATACAATACAGCAACGACTACGGGACGAGATCCACAGAATATAATTGTAACAAGTACTGATGATGAGACGACAGTGATTCCGAAAATTGCAAGTATTGCATTAGTCAAAACAGGGGTATTGGATATGAATGCAATTGCACCAAATGGAATTGCAAATCCAGGCGACAAAATCAATTATACATTCAAGGTAACCAATACCGGAAATGTCACTCTTACCAATATAGCAGTAACCGATCCGATTATTACTGTATCTGGCGGGCCGATTACTTTGGCGCCGGGAGCTGTTGACAACATTACGTTTACGGGAGTTTATACGTTGATGCAGCCAGATATTGATGCCGGATTTAAATACAATACGGCAACGACTACGGGACGGGATCCACAGAATATAATTGTAACAAGTGCTGATGATGAAACGACACTGATTCCAAAAATTGCAAGCATTGCGTTGGTAAAGACAGGGGTGTTGGATATGAATGTGATTTCTCCAAATGGAATTACTAATCCTGGAGATCGAATTAATTATTCATTTAAGGTGACCAATACCGGAAATGTAACTCTTACTAATATCAAAGTAACAGATCCTATAGTAACAGTTACCGGAGGTCCTATCACATTAGCACCAGGTGCTGCAGATAACATAAGCTTCACAGGTGTATACACTTTAACGCAAGCGGATATTGATGCCGGGTTTAAGTACAATACAGCAACTACAACAGGCAAAGATCCGCAAAATATAAGTGTAACCAATGGAGATGATGAAACGACGGTGATTCCAAAGATTGCGAGTATAGCATTGGTCAAAACAGGTGCATTGAATATGAATGTTATTGCACCGAATGGAATTGCCAATCCGGGCGATAGAATCAATTATACCTTCAAAGTGACAAACACTGGAAATGTCACATTGTCCAATGTGATGATAATTGATCCAATAATAACGGTATTAGGTGGGCCAATTAGTTTAGCACCGGGCGCTGTTGATAATGGAACATTTACAGGTGTCTATACATTGACGCAGATGGATATCGATGCCGGTTATAAATACAATAACGCCATAACAACTGCAAAGGATCCTCAAGATATTATGGTGACAAACAGTGATGATGAAATGACAACGATTCCTAAAGTTGCAGCAATCTCATTGATTAAAACCGGGATATTGGACATGAATGTTGTCGCGCCGGGTGGGATAGCAAATGTTGGTGATAAAATCAATTATACTTTTAAAGTAACCAATACAGGAAACGTTACATTGCACAATGTAATCATCACTGATCCAATCGTGACTGTAATCGGTGGACCTGTTACGCTGGCACCAGGGGCAACAGACAATACAACATTTAAGGGAAGTTACATCTTGACACAAGCTGATATCGATTCCGGGAAAAAGGATAATACGGCAACCGTAAATGCCAGGGATCCTCAGAATATGAATGTTACTAACTCAGATGATGAAACAACATTGATTCCAATGGTGCCGAAAATTATTCTTGAAAAAACCGGAACATGGAATGACTTAAATAATGATGGATATGCCGATGTCGGTGAAACCATTAGTTATAAATTTAAAGTGTGTAATACAGGAAATGTAACATTATCAAATGTAGCATTGACAGATCCTTTAATAACGATTTTCGGAGGACCAATTCCTGTATTAGCCGTTAGTGCTTGTAATAGTATAGTTTTCACCGGAACGTATGTGATTACTCAATTGGATATTGATACCGGTAAAGTAGTGAATGTTGCAACTGCAAAATGTTTGGATACTAAAGGAAATACGGTATCTGATAATAGCGATGATCCGAATGATATTACCAACATAGATCCTGACAACGATGGGGATCCAGATGATCCGACTAAAACAAATCTACCACAAAATCCAAAAATTGGAATTTCTAAAAAATTACTGAGTGTAATTAATAATCTTGATGGAACGTTTTCTGCAAAATTTGAATTGACAATGCAGAATAATGGAAATGTTACTTTAGGTGATGTTCAAATAACTGATAATATAACCAATGAATTTGGTAATTATAAATCTTCATTGCCATTGTATCCTGGAGAATACACTATTACGAATTTTAATTGGCTGATAAACAGTGGAAATTTACTAACATTGAATACCGGATTTAATGGAAAATCTGACTATAAGTTTCTTAAAGTCATTGATGGTGGTACCATTCAGGTGGGTGAAAAAATAAAGATCGGATTGGATTTACTTATTAACCCGATTAAATATGAATATTATAATCAAGCAGTCGCGATTGCTGACAAACCTAATAACGATGATCCTGTTTTATCAGCTGACGACGATCCTGAAGATACCAAAGATTTATCTGATAGTGGTGCGAATGCTACGAATAATTCTTTGACAGGTGGAACAAATCCGGGTGAACCTGGGGATAAAGGAACCATAGATGACCCCACGCTAATCAAATTGCCTGCCGGACAATTGAAAGGAACAGTATGGGATGATTTAAATGGAAATGGTTTACAGGATTCGAATGAGCCAGGCTTGAAAGGAATTGAAGCATGGTTATATAATTGTGATGGAACTTTATTGCGCAAGGATACTACAGATGCTTTAGGTAATTATGCATTTGATTTTCTTCAGGTTCCAATGAATTATTATGTAGTATTTCAGCCAGGTTCCTATGCTTCAAGTTATGGATTTACATTTCAAAATATAGGTTTAGATGACCAAATAGACAGCGATGTCAATTCAATTGGAGTAGGTCCATGTACTACAATAGATCTTTTTGAAAAAGATAGCACATATGATGCAGGTATGGTTAGATATGCATCAATTGGTAATTCAGTATGGATTGATAAAAACGGCGATGGAGTACAGGACCCGGGTGAGGCCGGAATAAAAGATGTGAGTGTAACATTATATGATGCTTTAACTCAGTTGCCTATAAAAAATGTATTGTCAAATTCAACCGGTAAATATTTATTTAATGAGCTTATGCCTGGAGACTATTATTTAAAGTTTACTGCGGCTTCAGGATGGATTCAAACACTTCCGAATGTGACATCAGATTTTCAGGATAGTGATGTAGATAATGCAAACGGACCTGGGACCACGGTAAAGACTCATTTAAGTCCAGGAGAAGATGATCTCAATTGGGATGCAGGGTATTATAAGTGTGCAAAATTAGATGGATATATCTGGTTGGACAATGATTTGGATGGGGTCTTTGACCCGGAAGAGAAAGGAATTAATGGTATGAATGTATTTGTGGTTGATGCTGCAACGAATAATACCGTGGCCACAATGAAAACCAAGGTGACACCTGGTACAGTTTCAATGGATGGCTATTATGCAATTGACTGCATAAAGCCTGGAACATATTATTTAAAATTTGAAAGACCTGTAAAGTTGGCTGCAACCGCTCCCTATAAGGGAAATGATCCCAATAAAGACAATGACATTACCCATGAAAATGGAATTAATACTACTAGAAAATTTTCTTTATCTAGCGGAGAAACTGTGTCCAATATTTTTGGAGGATTTCAAATTAGATCAGAAGTTGGAGATATGGTTTGGATTGATAAAAATTTTAATGGAATTCAGGATTCAGATGAACTTCCATTAGCTGACGTGAAAGTCGCTGCATTTAATATCATGGGAGTGAAAGTCAGTGAAAGTCTGTCGGGACCGGATGGAAGGTTTATGTTAGATGGACTAGCTGACGGAGAGTTTTATGTTAAATTTGATTTGCCAAATCCTAAGTATGGTTTTACAAAAGCACATGCTGGTCAGGATGATAATGATAGTGACGTAGGTGGTGAGAACGGATACGGAAGTACAAATATCTTTAGTATCTATGCTGGTGAAATTAAACCGACCATAGACGCAGGTGTAGTCGCTCAATTACTCCCGATTGAATGGCTGAATTTTAGTGGAAATTACAATGGCGAATTTGTAGAGTTGAACTGGACAACGGGTGTTGAATTGGATAATGATTATTTTGTACTGGAGCGTAAAACAGAAATAGATAAAGATTTTGTTTCCCTTGAAAAAATTGCTTCTCATGCAAATCCGAATTTGGCCTCACATGATTATGAATATGATGATTTTGATATCAATACTTCAGGTGTCATTTATTACAGATTAAAGCAAGTGGATAAAGACGGTTCATTTACATACAGTAAAATTATTTCAGTTCATGTCAAAGAGGAGAAGCAGGAGACCAAAGTGACCATTTATCCGAATCCAGTGAGCGAATTATTGAAAGTAGAAATAAAAATCCCTTTGAATACTGAAGTAGAAGCAAAAGTATTCGATCAAAGTGGTAGAGTTATTATGTCCGTGCCTGCGGATCAATTTAAGTCAAAAGGGAAATCGATTGAATCAATACCTATAAAGAACTTAATTCCCGGGCAATATGTCCTGGAAATTAAAACGACCAATGAAGTAATTCATAAAAGATTTACGGTCTCAAGGTAAATGAACTATATTTATTTATTACGGCGCTCATTCAGAGGAATGGGCGTTCTTAATTGAAGGAAATTCAAGGGCAGGAATGAATAAATACTAATTGGAATAGCGCTTATTTTTCTGGTTATGTACTATTGATGAAATTATTTTTTATTGATATAAGTTAATTTGAATTTGTAAGTATCAAGAGTTGAATTTATAATTTATTACATTTAAATTCAATATACTTGGTTGGTTATCTGAATTCTCTCTATAATTTAGAATGAAATCTGTAATTTAATATTTATGTGATTCTAAAGAACCATTTGTAAAATCCTCAAATCAATAAAATTAAATGTGTATATTATTTATGTCTAATTCATTAAAGAAGTTAAAAAAAAATATGATTTGATTTGAAACATAATCGGTGTTAATTTTCAAAAAAGGTCTTTAAGTTTGCGCTTTAGAGTCCCTGAATTATGAAAACTACAAATCATTTCATCTTGATAAAAGATGAGTTATTGGACCTGATGAAAAATCGCAGGAAGAGACAGAAGTCGAATCTATGTCTTCATTGTTTTCATATAGCATTGAGTCTCTATTTCAGAATAGTTTATTTTATTAGTAATCTCAAGAATTTAATGTATAAGGGTTCTTTTGGACACCCGCAATTTAGAAATCAAGTATTTCTGACTCTGCAATGTTGGGAGCCTTAAAATTTCGTTTCTGGTAATGTAGTGCGAAATTGACATATATAAATTAGAATTACCAAGCTGCCGTTTAACTGGCATAATGCCAGCAAGAAAACCAATTCAATTCTCAATAATAGTCGCCTGTATTTATTAATACATACGGGTATTATTTTATCAAAACTCAATCCGCTATGGTGGAAATGTTTTCAGATGTTGTTGTAAGAATAACAATTGGAATCTACTATAGCATTGATATGCCAACTGAAGTTCTCGTAGTGTTAATGAAAACACTCAGAAACATTCAATGGGATGAGTAAATAAATATTTGGAATATTAAAATAATTATTACTTACTAATTAATTGTGAAATGAAACGGATTTACAAAAACCAATTGGAAAGAGTTTTTAGCATTATTTGCTGTATAATGCTATTTAATTTTGGCTCAATTTTAAATGGCCAATCATCAGGAGATGAGCTATGTTTCAAAAGTTCGACAAATGATGCTCGTGTAGGTGCAAAGATTACCTGGACAATTGACCCGGTAAAAAATACAGTTACATTAAGAACCACATTTGCAAAGACCTTTGTGGATAATACTTATGGAACTACAGCAATAGGCTGGCCGAATGGTCATAAATTTGGAGATTTGGTAGGATCCGATCACGTTCAATTAGCGCTTTATGATAAAAATGGCGTCAAAAAATTAGAATTCAAACAAGATTATATAACTGCTAGTTCCGGAGCATCATCAGGTTATGATTGTCTGGGTGTAACCGGAGGTGAAGGTCAAATGCTCACCGGTAGTGCTTCAAGTATTAAAAGTGCAACCACATCTTTGGATGTAAATTTTAATACATATGGTTATGTACTAACTACAAATTCACCATCAACCGATGCTAATTATACTCCTAACCCGAGTTATCCAAATTGGATATATGATGTTTGGTATGAGACAACAGTGGATTTGAACGCCTTTGGATCAGCGGGATTCGGTTTTCCATTAATTGCATCTGTTCATGCGAGCCCAAGTAAAACCGGAAACAATACTGAGCCAGTCGATTCAATGAAATGCCCAAGTGATTTATCCTTGGTGGTCAATGGAAATTGTGTTCAGGATTGTAGTGAAGACATAGTATCTACTATGAATGGTACGAATACACCTTTTACTTATCTCTGGTCTACTGGTGCTACAACTAAGGATTTAAATAATGTTTGTGCGGGTACTTATACCCTAACGGTAACGGATTCAAAAGGTAAAAAGACCAGTGCAACCGCAGTAGTAAAAGATGATACTTGTCCTGGTGATCAACTATGTTTTAAGAGTTCAACTGGTGATAAAAGGGTAAATGCTAAAATCGACTGGACAATTAATCCTAGCTTGAAAACGGTTACAATACGAACCACATTTGCTAAGACATTTGTGGATAATACCTATGGCTCAAATACCATAGGTTGGCCGGCAAACAACCATAGTTTTAGTCAATTAGTAGGGTCTGATCATGTGCAACTTGCATTGTATGATAATAATAAAGTAAAAAAATTGGAATTCAAGTTAGATTATATAACAGCCAGCTCCGCTGCACCTTCTGGTTATGATTGTCTGGGAGTTACAGGCGGTGATGGAGGTATGATCACTGGAAGTGCCTCAAGTATTCTAAGTGCTACATCTTCTATGGATGTTAACTTTAATACTTACAATTATGTGCTTACCACAAATTCACCTGCAACAGATACAAATTATACTCCTAATCCAAGTTATCCAAAGTGGATCTATGAAGTCTGGTATGAAACAACAGTTGATTTAAATGTTTTTGGTACTTCTGGATTTGGAGTTCCTGTAATTACATCTGTTCATGCAAGTCCCAGTAAAACCGGAAATAATACTGAACCTGTTGATTCAACCCCGTGTAATAATTGTGTATTTAACAGCATGAATGTTACTCCAGGTACATGCAATCCAAATACCAATACGTTTACATTATCTGGTTCAGTTTCATTTACTCAGGCACCAAGTACCGGCACATTGACTCTGCAAATTGCTGGTGGTGAAAATAAGGTGTTCAATGCACCATTCACAAGTCCAGTGAATTTCAGTTTTGCCAATCAAAATTCGGATGGTTTAACTCATACGGTGACAGCAACTTTTAGTGCTGATCCGAATTGTACAAAAAGCGCAACTTTTAATTCTCCAGCATCTTGTATTGTATGTCCCAATAATGCATGCGTTTCTGATAATTTAGTGGTCAATGGCAATATGTCAGTTGGTACTCCTCCAAGCAGTTGGGTGGTTGCTAATGGCACGCCTGCCTCCGAATGGACTTTGGGTACAGGATCATCAACTGGTAATTTTGGAATCCTGAATAACGATGATGACAATACAGATCGTTATATTGAACAATATGTCACTACAGGAATAAATCCAAATACCATATATACACTTAAAGCTCTTGGCGCTACGCATTCTCCCGCATTCTCTAATGCCATTGCAGAAATTTATCTGGAATTATACAATGGCAATACATTGGTGGGAACTTCCAATAAATCCAGTACAACATTTATTTACAATGGGTCTTTGCAAGCTATGTCTGATGTCTTAATTACAACGACAGCAACAACAACAAAAATAAGAATTGTGGGTCATAGCAGAGGAAGAGCCCTTAAACTCGACAATATCATATTGACGGCATGTAATCCTTGTCAATGTATTGTTTCGGGAATTACGGCAACTGCTGGTACATGCAACCCTTCAACAAATATGCATACTGTGAGTGGGGTGGTAACATTTACAAATCCACCAAATTCAGGGACCCTGACTATACAGGTAACTGGGGGCGGAAGTCAGGTAATAAACGCACCATTCTCTAGTCCGTTTAATTATAGTTTAGCCAATCAAAATTCGGATGGTCTGACTCATACTGTGACAGCTGTATTTAGTGCAGATCCTAATTGTACAAAAAGTACAACATTTACGGCACCGGATCCTTGTATTTCTTGTCCGAATAATTCATGTGTTACAGATAATTTAGATATCAATGGTAATATGTCAGCGGGCAGTCCCCCAAGTAGTTGGGTGGTTGCTAATGGTACCCCTGCATCTGAATGGACTTTGGGTACAGGATCATCGACGGGCAATTTTGGAATTTTGAATAATGATGATGATAATACCGATCGTTACATTGAGCAATATATCACAACAGGCGTAATCCCGAATACTATTTATACACTTAAAGCATTAGGTGCAACGCATTCACCAGCATTTTCAAATGCGATTGCAGAAATTTACCTGGAATTATATAATGGCAATACGCTCATATCAACGTCCAGTAAATCTAATACAACATATCTGTACAATGGTTCATTAGCGGCTTTGACAGATATTCAAATAGCTACTACTTCAAACACTACCAAAATCAGAATAGTTGGACACAGCAGAGGAAGAGCACTTAAGTTAGATAATATTGTGTTGACTGCTTGTATTCCATGTGTGTGTTCAGTAAATAGTATTACGGCCACTCCGGGTGCATGTAATTCTTCATCGAATACTTACACCGTTACAGGATCAGTGAGTTTTACAAATCCGCCTTCTTCGGGAATATTAACCATTCAAATTGCTGGAGGTGGTAGTCAAATATTTAATGCTCCATTTGCAAGTCCAGTAAATTATAGTATTGCCGGACAAATTTCAGATGGTATAACGCATACCATTTCGGCTACATTTAGTGCCGATCCCAATTGTACGAAGAGTACGACTTACAACGCACCGGCAAATTGTGTTTGTGTTGTAAGTTCAATTACTGCAACACCCGGATCATGTAATCCATTAACTAATACATATTCTTTAACCGGGACTGTGATATTTACAAATGCACCTGCAACCGGAATATTAACGGTTTCAATTACCGGAGGAAGCAGCCAAACATTTAATGCCCCATTCACCAGTCCAATCAATTATACCATCAATAATCAATTGTCAGATGGATTAACACATACGGTGACAGCTATTTTCAGCGCAGATCCAAATTGTACGAAAAGCAAGACATATTCTGCACCTCCGTCATGTGTCTGTTCTCTTACTGCAATCAGCGCAACACCAGGTACTTGCAATTCAACTACGAATGCATATACTTTAACCGGAGTAGTGACATTTACCAATCCTCCAACAACCGGTACGTTAACAATTGAAATTGCAGGTGGTGGCAGCCAGATACTTAATGCACCATTTACCAGTCCGGTAAATTATAGTATCGCCAATCAATCATCAGATGGCTCATTACATACAGTTACGGCGACGTTTAGCGCGGATCCGAATTGTACGAAGAGTACTACATACACATCTCCTCAAAGCTGTATAACGTGTCCGAATCCATCCTGCGTTTCTGGTAACTTAGTAGTCAATGGAAATATGGAAACCGGAACACCGCCGAGCAGTTGGGTAGTTGCTAATGGTACTCCTTCATCTGAGTGGACATTGGGAACCGGTTCAACCACCGGGGACTTTGGAATCTTAAACAATGATGATGACAATACAGACCGGTATATTGAGCAGTACATTACGACAAATGCTTTACCGAATATATTATATACCCTAAATGCATTAGGGGCAACTCATAATCCTGCATTCTCAAATTCAATTGCAGAGATCTACCTTGAATTTTATAATGGAACCACTTTATTGGCAACGTCAACAAAATCGAATACAACCCATGTGTATGATGGTACCTTACTGGCGATGACAACCATAAACATGGTATCTCCTGCAAATACCAATAAAATACGAGTGGTGGGACATAGCAGGGGAAGAGCATTTAAACTGGATAATATCGTTTTGATAGGTTGTTTGCCTTGTCCATGTTTGGTTACTGGAATTACAGTCCTTGCAGGTGATTGCAATGCAGTATCAAATAGTTATACCCTGACCGGTTCAGTAACATTTACAAATCCACCAACTACAGGTACATTAACTGTTCAAATTACAGGGGGTGGAAGTCAAACATTTAATGCACCATTTACAAGTCCATTGAATTACAATATTGCTTCTCAGATAGCAGATGGATTGGTGCATACTGTGACTGCGGCTTTTAGTGCCGAACCTAATTGCAAGAAAAGTACAACATATACTGCGCCTTCAGATTGTACACCAAAAATTACTCACACTAAGGAATTTGTATCTACTACAGCAACAGGATTGAATTCATATGAAATTCTTTATCGTATTGTAGTAAGCAATACTGGTAGCGCAGGTGTTTATAATTTATCAGATGCACCTTCTTTTGATAATGACATTACAATCACTGCATCTAATTACACAACAAATGCAGTAGGTAATCCGGGTAATCCAGGGCCTTTATCTTTATTGGGTTCAGGTCCGTGGAATTTGGCGACCAATCAAAGCATTGGAGCAAACGCAACTCAAACATATAATTTAAAGGTTGCCGTAATTATAAATCTTGAAGATGCAAGTGGGGATAACCGTTATGATGAATGTGGTAAATCTTTAAGAATTCCAAAAGCGGGAGAGGGTTTATTCAATGAGTCAAGACTTGATGTTAATTTGGATGGTGTACCCGATGCACGAGATACCGCGTGTGCGGATCTGCCATACCTGGTTCATGAAAAAAGTATTTTGAGTGTAACACAAACCGGAGCAAGAAGCTTTCAGGTAGCATATAAAATAACAGTTCGGAATATAGGCGGTGTGAATGGAGTCTATGCACTTTCTGATCGTCCTGCTTTCGATAATGATATTGTAATAACCGGTTCAAATTATACCAGTGATGCACCCGGAAACATAGCCAATCCAGGACCAGTAGTTTTAGGTGGTTCAGGTCCATGGTCACTTGCAAATGGCCAGGCGATTGTTGCTGGTGGAGTACATATGTACATTATTAAGGTGAATGTCAGCATCAATATGGAAGATGCTGTTGGAGACAATCGCTATGACCGGTGTGGAAAACAATTTAATTCATATCCGGTATCCGGAGAAGGATTGTTTAATGAGTCGAGATTAGATATCAACAATGATGGAACTGTTGATCAAAAAGACACGGCATGTGCAGACATACCTTACATTGTACATAATAAATCATTAGTTGGAGTAACAGACTTGGGAGGAGGAAATTTCAGAGTCATATATCGTATCAATGTTAGCAATATGGGTGGAGCAAATGGCGTGTATGATTTGCAGGATGCACCGGGGTTTGATGATGATGTAAATATCTTGAGTGCAACATATACAACTGATGCATCAGGAAATGTAGGAAATCCAGGGCCATCGCCATTAATTGGAACAGGTCCATGGGTATTGGCGACAAACCAGTCAATCGGAGGATTCAGTAATCAAACATTTCAGATCACAGTGAATGTGAATGTAGATCTTACCAATGCGACAGGTGATAATATCTACAAACCATGCGGATACTTTAATGGAATACCGAGAGTAGGTGAAGGATTATTTAATGAATCCAGATTATTCTTTACCGGAATCATTATTGAGCGCGATACGGCGTGTGCAGATATTCCGAAAATTGTACACAATAAAATGATAGTAGGAGTCACACCTACCGGTGTGAACAGTTATCAGGTTGAGTATAAGATTACTGTTGAGAATAAAGGAGGGGCACCGGGATTGTATAGTTTAACGGATGCACCGAATTTTGATAATGACATCAACATTTTATCAGCAAGTTTTAGCAGCAATGCGGCAGGAAATATTGGAAATCCGGGACCGGTAGGATTACCGGGAACAGGACCATGGACACTTGCAACGAATCAATCGATTGCAGGAGGTGGTATACAGACCTACAATATAAAAGTGAATGTATCCATCAATCTAAACGGTGGTGGAGGAGATGACAGATATGAAGCTTGTGGACATACATTTGGAACATATCCAAAAGCAGGAGAAGGATTATTCAACGAATCGAGATTGGATATCAACAGCGATGGTATTGTTGATCAACGCGACACCGCGTGTGCAGATCTGCCATACCTTGTTCATGAAAAAAGTATTCTGAGTGTAACGCAAACCGGAGCTAGAAGCTTCCAGGTAGCGTACAAAATTACAGTTCGCAATATAGGCGGAACCAGTGGAGTGTATGCTTTATCTGATCGCCCTGCGTTTGATAACGACATTGTAATCAATAGTACAAGTTACACCAGTGATGCGGCAGGTAATAATGCAAATCCGGGTCCGGTAAATCTAACCGGAACAGGTCCATGGATTTTAGCAACCAATCAGACCATAGCTGGAGGTGGCGTACAGATGTATGTGATTAAAGTAAATGTCAGCATTAATATGGAAGATGCTATTGGAGACAATCGCTATGACCGGTGTGGAAAACAATTTAATTCATATCCGGTATCCGGAGAAGGATTGTTTAATGAGTCGAGATTAGATATCAACAGTGATGGAACTGTTGATCAAAAAGATACGGCATGTGCAGACATACCATACATTACACACAATAAATCATTGGTAGGCGTAACAGATTTGGGAGGAGGAAACTTTAGAGTCGTATATCGAATCAATGTTAGCAATGTGGGTGGTGCAAATGGCGTGTATGATTTGCAGGATGCGCCTGGATTTGATGATGATGTAAATGTCTTGACTGCAACATATACAACTGATGCATCAGGAAATGCAGGAAATCCAGGGCCATTGCCATTAATAGGTGCAGGCCCATGGGTACTGGCAACAAACCAGTCAATCGGAGGATTCAGCAATCAAACATATCAGATCACAGTGAATGTGAATGTAGATCTTGCCAATGCGACAGGTGATAATATCTACAAACCATGCGGATACTTTAATGGAATACCGAGAGTAGGAGAAGGATTGTTTAATGAATCCAGATTATACTTTACAAATTTCATCATTGAACGCGATACAGCCTGTGCAGATATTCCGAAAATTGTACACAATAAAACTATAGTAGGAGTCACACCTACCGGTGTGAACAGTTACCAGGTTGAGTATAAGATTACTGTTGAGAATAAAGGAGGGGCACCGGGATTGTATAGTTTAACGGATGCACCGAATTTTGATAATGACATCAACATTTTATCAGCAAGTTATAGCAGCAATGCGGCAGGAAATATTGGAAATCCGGGACCGGTAGGATTGCCGGGAACAGGACCGTGGACACTTGCCACGAATCAAACGATTGCTGGAGGTGGTATACAGACCTACAATATAAAAGTGAATGTATCCATCAATCTAAGCGGTGGTGGAGGAGATGACAGATACGATGCATGTGGGCATGCATTTGGTACATATCCAAAAGCAGGAGAAGGATTATTCAATGAATCCAGGCTGGATATCAATAGTGATGGAACTGTCGATGAGAGAGATACAGCATGCGCAGATATACCATTTATCGTTCATGATAAGAGTATCATCGGATTGATTCAGATAGGACCGAGAAGTTACCAGGTTATTTATAAAATAACTGTGCGTAATATTGGTGGTACCAGTGCTATGTATGCACTTTCAGATCGTCCGGCATTTGATAATGATATTGCAATTAATAGTGCAAGTTATTCCAGTGATGCACCGGGCAATATTGCGAATCCAGGCCCTGTGGTACTTCCTGGAGTTGGACCATGGTCATTGTCCGCTAATCAAACGATTCTCAGTGGAGCCGTGCACGTGTATAGCATTCGGGTTAATGTAACGATAAATCTTGAAGATGCTTCAGGAGATAATCGATATGATCAGTGTGGAAAACAATTCGGGTCTTATCCGATTTCAGGTGAAGGGTTATTTAATGAATCCAGGCTTGATATTAATAGCGATGGTACAGTAGATCAAAAAGACACAGCATGTGCAGACTTACCTTATATTATACATGAAAAATCTATCGTCGGAGTTACGGATTTGGGTGGTGGAAATTATAGAGTGATTTATCGAATCAATGTAAATAATATTGGTGCAGCAACAGGTACTTATGATCTTACAGATGCACCTAATTTTGATGATGATGTAAGTATTACCAGCGCAAGTTATACAACTAATGCGGTCGGTAATCCGGCAAATCCAGGTCCATGGATATTATTTGGTTCAGGCCCGTGGTTCCTTGCAAATGATCAATCAATAAACGGATTCAGCAGTCAGACTTATCAAATTGCTGTGAATGTCAACGTGGATCTTGTTAATGCAGGAAATGGTGATAATATTTATAAACCTTGTGGGTATACGACGCCGGGAATTCCACGCGCCGGAGAAGGATTATTCAATGAATCCAGACTGGATCTCAACAATGATGGTAATCCAGATCAAAAGGATACAGCATGTGCTGATATTCCAAGAATTACTCATCACAAGAGTATCGTAGGTGTTACACCAACTGGATTGAATAGTTATCAGGTAGAATATAAAATTACCGTTGAAAATAAAGGAGGAGCCACTGGATTATACAGTCTTACCGATGCGCCAGGTTTTGATAATGATATCAATATCTTGTCTGCAAATTATGTAAGTAATGCAACTGGAAATCCAGCAAATCCAGGACCGGTAGGATTACCGGGAACAGGACCCTGGACACTTGCTGTAAATCAATCTATTTCGGCAGGAGGTACTCAAACGTATAATATCCGGGTGAATGTTTCTATTAATCTGCAAGGTGGTGGTGGCGATGAGCGCTATGATGCTTGCGGACATACATTCGGAACATATCCGAAAACAGGAGAAGGATTATTCAATGAATCCAGATTGGATATCAACAGCGATGGAATCGTGGATCAACGTGATACTGCATGCGCGGACCTTCCATATATCGTGCACGATAAAAGTATTTTAAGTGTTACGCAAACCGGAGCAAGAAGCTTCCAGGTTGCATACAAAATTACTGTCCGGAACATTGGTGGTATCGGTGGAGTGTATGCTTTGTCAGACCGCCCCGCATTTGATAATGATATCGTAATCAACAGTACAAGTTATACCAGTGATGCACCGGGTAATATTGCAAATCCGGGTCCGATAAATCTTGCAGGAATTGGACCTTGGATATTGGCTACCAATCAGAGTATTGGTGCCGGTGGCATTCAGATGTATATAATTAAAGTGAACATTGGTATTAATCTGGAAGATGTTGTTGGTGACAATCGTTACGACCAGTGCGGTAAACGTTTCGGTTCTTATCCGGTTTCCGGAGAAGGATTATTCAATGAATCCCGCCTCGATATCAATAGTGATGGAACTACCGATCAATTAGATACTGCATGTGCGGATATTCCATATATCGTACATGAAAAACAATTTGTTGGAGTAGTAGACATAGGTGGTGGTAATTTCAGAGTAGTTTATAAAATTAATGTAAGGAACCTGGGAGGTGCAACCGGAACATATGATCTGCAGGATGCACCTGGATTTGATGATGATGTGAATATATTAAGTGCAACCTATACTACAGATGCAAGTGGAAATCCTGGAAATCCTGGTCCATTACCATTGGCAGGAAACGGTCCATGGAATCTGGCAGGCAATCAATCTATCGGTGCTTTTTCAAGTCATATGTATCAGATAGGTGTAAATGTAAGTGTTGATCTTGTAAATCCAGGTCCTGGAGATAATATCTACAGACCATGTGGATTCTTTAATGGATTACCTAGATTCGGAGAAGGATTTTTCAATGAATCCAGACTTTACTACACCAACATATTAATTCAAAGAGATACCGCTTGTGGAGATATTCCAAAGATTGTTCACAATAAGAGCATTGTAGGAGTCACTCCAACAGGTTTGAATAGTTATCAGGTAGAATATAAAATAACGGTTGAAAATAAAGGAGGTGCGCCCGGAGTGTATAGTTTATCTGATGCACCAAATTTTGACAACGATATAGCCATCTTATCAGCAAATTATTCCAGCAATGTTCCAGGACATGTAGCAAATCCGGGACCTCTCGGATTAGCAGGAACTGGTCCATGGACATTAGCTTCAAATCAATCAATTGCAGGTGGTGCTATTCACACATATAATATCCGGATGAATGTCTCCATCAATCTTGAAGGTGGTGGAGGTGATGATCGCTATGATGCATGCGGACATACTTTCGGATCATATCCAAAAGTTGGAGAAGGATTATTCAATGAATCAAGATTGGATATCAACAGCGATGGAATCGTGGATGAACGTGATACGGCTTGTACAGATATTCCTTATCTCATTCATGAAAAGAGTATATTGGGAGTTAACCAAACCGGACCTAGAAATTTCCAGGTTACATATAAGATAACAGTACGCAATATTGGAGGTACATCAGGTGTGTATGCCTTATCTGATCGTCCGGCATTTGACAATGATATTGTAATCGGAAGTACAAGTTATACCAGCGATGCACCAGGTAATATAGCAAATCCTGGGCCTGTGAATCTTGGAGGATCAGGTCCCTGGATATTGGCTACAAACCAATCTATTGGGGCAGGCGGTGTTCAAATGTTTGTCATTAAAGTTAATGTTAGCATTAATTTGAGTGATGCTGTTGGAGATAACCGTTATGATCAGTGCGGTAAACAACTTAGTTCATATCCGATTTCCGGAGAAGGATTATTCAATGAATCGAGATTGGATATCAATAGCGATGGCAGTGTCGATCAAAAAGATACCGTTTGTGCGGATATTCCATATATAGTTCATCACAAAACCATAGTAGGAGTTACAGATCTTGGTGGTGGAAACTTCAGAGTCGTTTACCGGATCAATGTAATCAATCTTGGTGGAGCTAGCGGTGTATATGATTTACAGGATGCTCCGGCATTTGATGATGATGTAAATATTTCAAATGCGAATTACATGACGGATGCAACGGGCAATCCGGGTAATCCGGGACCATTGCCTTTGGCAGGAACTGGTCCATGGGTACTTGCATCCAATCAGCAAATTTCGGCATTCGGAAATCAATCTTACCAAATCTCATTGAATGTAAATGTAGATTTGTTAAATGCTACCGGTGATAATAATTACAGGCCTTGCGGATTTACTCTGGGCATTCCAATTGCAGGCGAAGGATTATTCAATCAATCAAGATTGTTCTATACTGGTATACTCTTTCAATTAGACACCGCTTGTGCGGATATTCCAAAAATTATTCACAAGAAAAGTATTGTTGGAGTAACCCCATTGGGTCTCAACAGTTACCAGGTAGAATATAAAATTACAGTTGAAAATAAAGGTGGTGCCAATGGCATATATAGTTTATATGATGCACCAAACTTTGACAATGATATCAATATTTTGTCGGCAACCTATAGCAGCAATGCGCCGGGTAATGTGGCAAATCCGGGACCACTGGGATTAGCAGGAACAGGTCCTTGGACATTAGCTACAAATCAGTCGATTGCTGCAGGTGGAACTCATACCTATAATATTCGCGTCAATGTTTCCATCAATCTTGAAGGTGGTGGCGGTGATGACAGGTATGATGCTTGCGGACATGCATTCGGACAATATCCAAAAGTAGGCGAGGGTCTGTTCAATGAATCCAGGCTAGACATCAACAGCGATGGAATCATCGATCAGCGGGATACTGCATGTACTGATATACCTTACATCGTACACGAGAAGAGCATCATCGGATTAATTCAAACCGGTGCGCGAAGCTTCCAGGTGACGTATAAGATATCTGTTCGAAATCTTGGTGGAACCAGTGGAATGTATGCATTGTCTGACCGGCCGGCATTTGATAATGACATTGTAATCAATGGTACAACATTAACCAGCGATGCGCCAGGTAACATTGCAAATCCGGGTCCTGTTAATTTAGCAGGAACAGGTCCATGGTTATTAGCAAACAATCAAAGCATTACCGGTGGAGGCATACATTCATATATCATCAAAGTGAATGTAACGATTAATCTGGAAGATGCAGTTGGTGATAATCGCTATGATCAGTGTGGTAAAGCATTTGGCTCTTATCCGATTTCCGGAGAAGGATTATTCAATGAATCAAGACTGGATATCAACAGCGATGGAAGTATTGATCAAAAGGATACAGTCTGTGCTGATATTCCATATATCGTTCATGAAAAAACATTTACAGGTGTAACCGATTTAGGAGGTGGAAATTATCGTGTAGCATACCAGATCCTGGTGAGGAACTTGGGTGGTGCAAGTGGAACATATGATTTACAGGATGCACCTGCATTTGATGACGATGTAAATATTTTAAATGCGAATTATACCTCGAATGCAACAGGAAATCCTGGTAATCCAGGTCCATGGATTTTATTTGGATCAGGACCTTGGTTACTGGCAAATAATCAATCCATATCAGCATTTGGAAATCAGACCTATCAGCTATCTGTAAATGTAAATGTTGATTTGGTCAATCTGGGTACCGGAGACAATGTTTACAGACCCTGTGGTTTTACAAATGGTATTCCTAGAGTTGGAGAAGGATTCTTTAATGAATCCAGATTATACTACACCAGCATTATCATTCAGCGCGATACCGCATGTGGTGATATTCCACGAATTATTCACAACAAGAGTATCGTTGGTGTTACACCAACCGGATTAAATTCATTCCAGGTTGAATACAAAATCACAGTTGAAAATAAAGGTGGCGCTCCAGGAGTGTATAGCTTATCGGATGCACCTAATTTTGATAATGATATTACCATACTCGCTGCAAGCTATAACAGCAATGCACCTGGTAATGTGGCGAATCCGGGTCCTCTTGGTTTACCAGGTTCAGGTCCTTGGATACTTGCAACGAATCAGGCCATAGCTGGAGGAGGAATACACACATACAACATCAAAGTGAATATTTCCATCAACCTTAATGGTGGTGGTGGTGATGACAGATATGATGCTTGTGGGCAGACCTTTATTACTTATCCAAAAGCTGGAGAAGGATTATTCAATGAATCCAGATTGGATATTAACAGCGATGGTACTATTGATCAACGCGATACAGCATGTGCAGATATACCTTATCTGATACATGAGAAGAGCATTCTTGGAGTTACACAAACTGGAGCAAGAAACTTCCAGGTAACCTATAAGATTGCAGTTAGAAATGTGGGTGCGGTGAATGCAGTATATGCATTATCTGACCGTCCGGCATTTGACAATGATATAACAATTACAGGTGCGAATTATACTTCTGATGCGCCGGGTAACATTGCGAATCCGGGACCACTGTTATTGGGTGGTACAGGACCATGGACGCTGGCTAATAATCAGTCCATTGCAGGAGGATCAGTACATAATTACATCATTAAGGTGAGTGTGAGTATCAATCTGGAGGATGTGACTGGAGATAACCGCTACGATCCATGTGGTAAACAATTTGGTTCGTATCCAATTTCCGGAGAAGGATTATTCAATGAGTCCAGATTGGATATCAACAGCGATGGAAGTATTGATCAAAAGGATACAGCCTGTGCTGATATACCGTACATTGTTCATGAGAAAGTTTTAGTTGGTGTTGTTGATTTAGGTGGTGGTAATTACAGAGCCATTTATAGAATCAATGTAACGAATAAAGGTGGAGCCAGTGGCAACTATGACATGAATGATGCACCGGGATTTGATGATGATGTAAATATTTTAAGTGCAAGTTATACAACAGATGCAGTTGGAAATATAGGCAATCCTGGTCCAATACCATTATTCGGGACAGGTCCATGGGTATTGGCGACTAATCAAGCTATCAGTGGATTTAGTATGCAATCTTATCAGCTTGCCATCAATGTAAATGTTGATCTGACTAATTTAAGTGGAGACAATATTTACAGACCTTGCGGATTCACAAATGGAATTCCAAAAGTAGGTGAAGGATTCTTCAATGAATCGAGATTGTATTATACGGGTATATTGGTGCAGCGTGATACAGCTTGTGGAGATATTCCAAAGATTATTCATCATAAGAGTTTGGTCGGCATAACTCCACTAGGCCTGAATAGCTACCAGGTAGAATATAAGATTACTGTTGAAAATAAAGGTGGTGCAAATGGTACATACAGCCTTGCCGATTCACCTGCCTTCGACAATGACATCAATATTTTATCTGCTTCATACAGCAGTACAGCACCGGGTAACATTGCAAATCCGGGTCCAATAGGATTAATTGGTACAGGTCCATGGACGTTGGCATCCAATCAATCCATTGCAGGTGGAGCAACCCATACATTTAATATCCGGGTGAATGTTTCTATCAATCTTAACGGAGGTGGTGGAGATGATCGTTACGATGCCTGCGGCCGGACATTCGGTTCATATCCGAAAACCGGAGAGGGATTATTTAATGAATCACAACTGGATATCAACAGTGATGGCACAATTGATCAACGCGATACTGCATGTTCAGATATTCCGTACCTGCTGCATGAAAAGAATCTGGTAGCATTAGCGCAAACCGGACCGAGAAGCTTTTTGGTTACCTATAAAATTTCAGTACGTAATGTTGGCGGAATGAGCGGTGTATATGCATTGTCTGACCGTCCTGCATTCGATAATGATATCGTGATCAACAATAGCAATTATAGCAGTGATGCTCCGGGTAATATTGCAAATCCGGGTCCGGTAAATCTTTCCGGAACAGGACCATGGTTGTTGGCTAATAACCAAACCATTGCAGCCGGAGCCATTCAGAATTATTTGATCAGGGTTAATGTAAGCATTAATCTGGAAGACGCAGTTGGAGATAACAGATATGATAAGTGTGGTAAGCAATTTGGTTCGTATCCAATATCCGGAGAAGGATTGTTCAACGAATCCAGACTGGACATCAACAGTGATGGAAGTGTTGATCAAAAGGATACGGCATGTGCAGATATTCCATATATCGTTCATCATAAATCATTGGTGGGTATCACAGACATCGGCAATGGTAACTTCAGACTTATATATAAAATTAATGTGAGCAATTTGGGTGGATCTAGTGGATTTTATGATCTTCAGGATGTACCGAATTTTGATAATGATGTTAATATCTTGAGTTCTAGTTATACTACAGATGCGGTGGGCAACCTGGGTAACCCGGGACCATTACCACTCTTTGGATCAGGACCCTGGGTATTGGCAGCTAATCAATCGATAGGTGCATTCAGTAATCAGACATATCAGATTGCTATAAACGTAAGTGTTGATCTTGCAAATGGATCAGGTGATAATGTATACAGGCCTTGTGGATATGCAAATGGAATTCCAAGAGTTGGGGAAGGTTTATTCAATGAATCCAGATTATTTTATACTGGTATTGAAATTTCCAGAGATACGGCTTGCGGTGATATTCCAAGAATTATTCATCATAAAACGTTTGTTGGATTGACACCAACAGGTTTGAATACCTATCAGGTAGAATATAAAATTACCGTTGAAAATAAAGGAGGCGCTAATGGAACATATAGCCTTACGGATGCACCGGCCTTTGATAATGATATCACCATTTTGTCTGCAAATTATTTTACCAATGTATTGGGTAATCCGGGCAATCCTGGTCCTATTGGACTACCGGGTACCGGCCCGTGGACACTGGCAAGTAATCAAACTATAGCAGTTGGTGCTATTCATACTTATAATATCCGTGTGAATGTTACTATCAATCTGAATGGAGGAGGAGGAGATGATCGTTACGATGCTTGCGGCCATACCTTTGGATCATATCCTAAAGTAGGTGAAGGATTATTCAATGAATCTAGATTGGATATTAACAGTGACGGAACGATAGATCAGCGTGATACGGCATGTTCAGACATACCATATATAACGCATGATAAAAATCTTATCGGCATGACGCAAACGGGTCCAAGAAGCTTTATGGCAACATATCGGATTACGGTAAGAAATGTCGGAGGTGTAAGTGGAACCTACGCATTGGTTGATCGTCCTGCATTCGACAATGACATTGTAATTAATAGTTCAAATTATACCAGCGATGCTCCGGGCAATATAGCAAATCCGGGACCTGTATTACTCAGTGGATCGGGTCCATGGTTGCTGGCAACTAATCAAACTATTGCAGGTGGTGCATTACACTCTTATATACTCAGAGTGAATGTTACCATTAATTTGGAAGATGCTGTTGGAGATAACAGATATGATCAGTGTGGTAAGTTGTTTGTTACATTCCCTGTTTCCGGAGAAGGATTATTCAATGAATCTAGTCTTGATATCAACAGTGATGGAAGTATTGAACAGAAGGATACCGCATGTGGAGATATTCCATACCTCATACATGAGAAAACCGTATCAGCACTTACATCTCTGGGTAATGGAAATTTCAAAGTAGTTTACAGAATCAAGGTTACAAATCTTGGTGGAGTAAGTACTACTTATGATCTGCAGGATGCTCCAAGTTATGATGATGATATCAATATACTGAATACGAGTTATACAACAGATGCTATTGGTAACCTGGGTAATCCGGGTCCATGGTCACTGATTGGTACAGGACCATGGTCTCTTGCCAATAATCAGTTTATCGCAGCATTTGGTGTTCAAACATATCAGATTTCTGTAAATGTAAATCTAGATTTAACCGCACAGAGTAATGGAGATCACATCTATAGAAAGTGTGGTGCGACGATCCCGGGTCAACCGAAAGCCGGAGAAGGATTATTCAATGAATCCAGATTGGATCTGAATCGTGATGGAATTCCTGATCAAAGGGATACCGCATGTACGGATACTGATTTCTATGGGGCATTGGGTGATACTATTTGGGTGGATCTCAATGGCAATGGAATGTATAACATTGGTGAACCTGTAGTTAAAGATGTAATTGCGATATTACGTGATTGTGCTACTGGTCAAATCATCAGAAAGGATACAACGGATGTAAATGGATATTATCTGTTTGATAAGTTAACTCCAAACAAAGACTACTTTATAACATTTGACCTTAGCTTGCTTCCATCAAATTATGGATTTACTAAACAAGATCAGGGTGGAGATGACAGATTAGATAGCGACGTAAATCAGGCTGGTGTTGGACCATGCACGCATATTGATGCTGGTGAAATTGATAACACTTATGATGTTGGTCTGGTGTTGTTTGCTTCATTGGGTGATTATGTCTGGCATGATCGCAATCTCAATGGTATGCAGGATTTTGGTGAAGAAGGAATTCAAAGTGTTACCGTCAGGCTTTACGATGCAAATACAAAGGTTTTTGTAAAATCAACGGTAACAGATATTAATGGTTTCTATTTGTTCACAAATCTGATTCCGGGTGATTATTACGTAAAATTTGATGTTCCTTCTGGTTGGCTTGTAACTACAGCAAATCAGGGACCTGACTATAAGGACAGTGATGTGGATAATAGCAATGGGACAAATACGACGGCAAGCACTCAATTAAGTCAAGGTGAAGTAGACAGAACATGGGATTTGGGATTGTATAAATGTACTTCAATTTCCGGTGATGTTTGGTTTGACATTGATTATGATGGAATTTATGATCCGGCAGAAAAAGGAATAAATGGATTATATGTTTATGTTATTGATGCAGCAACTGGTAAAACGGTAGCAGCTACTGTGACAAGTACTAAACCTGGTACTCCTTCGGATGATGGATATTACAAGTTTATCTGCTTGAAACCAGGAACTTACTACATTCGTTTTGATAAACCATCAAGTCTTTCCGTAAGTCCTCCATATCAAGGTACAAATCCGGATAAGGATAGTGATATTACCCATGAAAATGGTATTAATACCACACGCAGAATCACATTGCAAAGTGGTGATAATGTAATCTCCATAGGTGCCGGATTCCAGCCTAAGGCGACATTGGGTCGCACAGTTTGGGTAGATGCCAACTCCAATGGTATTCAGGATATTGGAGAAGCGGTATTACCGGGTGTGATTGTATCCGCATACAATAGTGAAGGAATGAAGGTAAGTGAAAGCATAACGGATAAAGACGGCCATTATCTGATTGATGAATTGACCAGTGGTGACTACTTTGTGAAGTTTGAACTTCCGGATTCTAAGTATAGATTCACAAAAGCACATGCCGGATTGGATGAAATGGATAGTGATGTCGATGGTACATTTGGATATGGAAGTACCAGGATGATGAAATTGCTTCCAGGTCAAAACAAAATGGATGTAGACGCCGGAGTGATTGAGATTGTGTCGGCTGTGGATTGGATGAATTTAGAAGGAAGATACAATGGTAACTTTACGGAATTGGATTGGACCACTGGTGTTGAAAGAGATAATGATTATTTCATTATTGAACGTAGACATGAGATGGAAAAAGAATTCACTGAGTTAGGAAAAGTGAGTGCAAGCAATAAACCAAACGTATCTAAACACAATTATGAGTTTGATGATTTTGGTGTTGCTAAATCAGGAGTATATTATTACAGATTGAAACAAGTTGACAAAACGGGTATATACACCTATAGTCGAGAAATTTCAATAAATGTGGATTCTCCTGATAAATTGTATGTCTTTATTTATCCGAATCCTGTAAACGATATTTTGAAAGTCGATTTATGGTTGCCACAGGACGGCGAAATTGAAGTAAGTGTATTTGATCAAAATGGAAAGAGAGTACTCGTTGCTCCGTTTAGTGAGTTTAAATTAAAAGGCAAATACAATGAATTATTGAGGACAGGTATTTTGGCACCTGCTCAATATGTGTTGCAGATTAAAACAGCTCATGAATTGATTCAAAAGAAATTTACAGTTTCAAGGTAGGATTAATTATAATCGTACAAAAAGCCTGTTCCTTTTGGAATGGGCTTTTTGTTTTTAAGGATTTAATTAAAAGCGCAAGATCCAATTCCATTCAAAAAAAGACTGAACAACTGTTTTGATATTTATTTTGGAATTTGGACACCATGGAAAGTATAGATTGAAAAATGAATAAATTTTTATGAATGAACTGAAATAGTCATTTTTTTTCTTGCAAAACAATACAAAGTCATTGTTATGGCCGAATTGTGTATTAACTATTAGGGAAATCCTCTGGGCGTGTTAAAATTGTGTTTCCAACATTAGTAAACACAGATAAATTACAATTCAAACAATTGGATATGCATTGGCCAAATTAGCTGAGTATTTATATAATGATGATTAAAGAATAGAATACCAAATATTTATATATTAAAAAATAAAAATATAACAAATTATTAAAATATTATCAAAATATCATTATGTATTGCTGTATAAAATATGTTTCTTTGCGGCGAGATAACCGGGCAAGGCGCTTGTTTTGCTCTTTCTTAAGTTCGACGAAAATTTTACATTGGTAATGATCAGAATTGACCACAAGTGGTTGGTGTATATGTCATTGTCTCAAAATTTAAGGTTCTTTAATTATAGAAAACTGTGTTTATTAAATCACTTTTGGTTAATTGGAATGATTTCATACTTCATATAGAAGTATCGAACAACGTTTTTGAAGTTAATTTGACATGCCCTATTCAAAATTGTTTAACTCAGGAACACCTCTTTAATAGCGTGTTAGATAAATGCAGATGAAATTAAATCAAAACGTAATTCCATGTTTTTTTTTCGGCTCTTGTAATATCAATGTTTCAGGGAGCAATACTGCTTTTTGCAGAAGCGAATCCCTTTCATTAAGAGAATTTCATACGTTATTTGTTAAGCTGTGTGATTGGTTGGATGTTTTCCTGTTTTCAGGATCGAAAGTCAACAAAATAGCTGGATCTATTCCAAACTTTTATTCAAATGCTTTTGTTATTTGGGTATGCGGTTTTTTTTGTCATCTAAATGTCTTTTTCAAAAGTCTATTTAGATTAGCTTCTGAACACGGGAATCAATTAACAACAAATCAATTCCAAACTTACAGACACATAGAGTATTATTTATTGCGCATTCATTCTAAATGTTTTAGGCAGCAGGGTTGAATGGGCAAGATTGTATTGATTTAAAATTAAATTGGTTTTCATTAAATACCGATTGACCTATGATTACTGCGCTATACAAAATTATATCAAAATCTTCTCAGACTTACTCTCCTTGCTTTGCTATTAATAATTATTCCATGAAGAAATCAAAATCTTTGTTCTTGAATACATTCCTATTTAGTTGTATTCAATTCATTTCATTAAATGTAAATGCAGCATCTGAGACTATAAGTTCAGGGTCATTTATTATCAACATGGGGGTCACACCTCAAACAATTGCAAATGGATTAAAACCGTATGGAATGGTTTACGACCTGGTTAAAAATTACAATGTTCAGATCAAATGGGTAATCAACTCTTCAAAAATAAAAGATGGAATTGATTTCAGTCATAATGGTATTGATTATCGGGGAGGCCCATTTATTGTTCCGGCCGAATTTCGCAGCAGTGCGGTCAATGCAAGAATCACCTACTGGCAGGGACAGGGTGTTGTTGGCGCAACAACCGTTTCTCCGATTACAGTTGAGGTATATTCCACTTTGCAAGCCATGCCGACCTGGACCCTTGATGATCAGAATGGTAGCATAGCCCAGGGATACCTGACTAATGCAGGAATTCCTGCAAGTGCCTATAATTTTTTAGCCCCTGCTTCACTTACCTGTTGCAATGATTTATTTATTATGCCTCATGCTGATCCAACCTGGGCAGTCCATGGTAATTTATACGCATGGAATCTGGATTGCGATGGCGCTATTTGGCTGGCATGTCATGCAGGAAGTGCCATGCACGATTTGTTCAATCCATCGAATAAGGCACAACAAATGAATTTCCTGAGTAATAAAACCGGAAATGCTACAGGTGCAGGCCCGTATGAGGAAAATTCACTGGTATTGTGGGGCAATCATGGAGCCGGCTCACCACCTTATACCCATGATTATCCAACAGATCCGATTATGCAATTTATGGGCACTATTGATGCGGCAACACAAAACGGTTCAGAACAAATTTATTTGCCCAAAACTACCTGGAGATCTGGTGCAAAAGTCTATGTTTGGGATCCAACCCAGGCAGACGTTCCTTCCAAATCACCTGGTCCTGCCGCTGTTATGGTATCGGGTAGGGGATTGGATGATCCCAACAGGGGAAGGGTTATGCTTGAAGCAGGTCACTCACATAACAAGGCCACAGCGCCTGCAAACATTGCTGCTCAAAGAGCATTCTTTAATTTTTCCTTTATATCTACTACAGAAAAAGCAGTAATTCCCATACTGAGTTCTGTGCCAGATACCATGTATTCCAATAAGGCGTATAACCTTTCTTTTTCTCTGCCACCCGGCCACAATACATCAGATTATACGATTCTTTGGTCTTCGAGTTGTGGCGGTACATTTTCACCAAACAATCAGGTGAATACCACTTTCACTCCGGCTACGGCAAGCTATCCAACCGGTTGTATATTATCGGTGAAAATTACGGATGCTTGCAGCCGGTCTTTTACCGGTACTAAGTCCTATGTAACCGGATGTAATTTATTGGTTTCATCAACGACTACAAAGCCCTTGTGTAAAGGCAACAGCAATGGTTCCATCGGTTTGACTATTACTAACGGGTCTGCACCTTATTCCTATAATTGGTCCAGGGTCAGTCCATCAGGCACAGGAAGTGGAACAGGAACGACCATCAGTGGACTTTCAGCCGGAACCTACAATATTACAGTTACCTCAACAGGTGGTTGTACAAAATCCATTACCGTGAATCTCAGTGAACCAGCATTGCTGTCTGCTACAACTTCACTTACTAATGTACTTTGCTTCGGAGCCTCTACCGGTGCAATTACACTTACTGTTACAGGAGGAACTCCCGGATACACCTACAATTGGGGCGGTGGAATAACCACTCAGAACCGCAGTAATATTCCAGCCGGGTCATATACAGTGACTGTAACGGATGCAAATGCATGTACAACAACAGCAACAGCAACCATCACACAACCATCTTCTGCAATCAGTGCAAGCGCTACTCCAACGAATGTAAAATGTTATGGGGCCAGTACCGGATCGATTTCATTGACCGTGAGTGGAGGAACACCGTCTTACACCTACAACTGGAGTAATGGAGCATCGACACAAAATATTTCTTCAATCCCTTCAGGAAGTTATACCGTTACGGTAACGGACGCCAATGGTTGTTTGAAAACGGCAAGTGCAACTGTGACTCAACCGTCCGCAGCGCTTAGTTTATCAGCAACCATGGTAAATGTTTCCTGCAATGGTGGAAGCAATGCTTCAATCGATCTTTCTGTATCAGGAGGCACATCACCGTATACGTATTTGTGGTCCAATAGTGCAACCACACAAGATATCAGTTCGCTTACTGCGGGTACATATTCAGTTACCGTGACCGATGCCAATTTATGTACACAGATTTTATCGAAGACTATTACGCAACCGGCCGTTTTAAGTTTAAGTGTCAATAAAGTAAATGCAACCTGTCCGAATACTACGGATGGATCTGTTGATCTCAGCGTAAGCGGAGGCACTCCTGCATATAGTTATGCGTGGTCTAATGGCGCGACCACACAGGATCTCAGTGGCCTGCTGCCGGGAACTTATTCAGTCACGGTGACTGATGCGAATGGATGTACAAAAAATACCAGTGTGACGATTATTAATACCAATCCATTTCCAACCACGCCGATAACGATTAATAAAAATTAAGAATTGAAATTAATGACCATCTTCAGAATAATAGAATTATCAAATGATTTATTTTTTACGTTTAAAAATCCGTGTTCAATTATTAATTGATGTAACCAATCAATTTTTAAATAAAAGTGTACTGAATTTGATTCCTCCGCAGGGATCAACTTTTGCATTTATACCTGGATTTCATTTTGCCAATAATCAAATTACATCAGGTCCTAAAACCTGGGAAGAATGTTTTACAAAATCAATTGGTGCTGCAATAATCCATTTGCAGTTTGCATCGGTTGCAATTCCTGATTTCCAATCAGGCGCGAAAGCAGATTCCTTCCAAAATTTATTTATCAAGAGAAATATTACTTTATGAAAGCATTGCTGAATAAGTCAATGATACTTGTCATCGTATTTGTAATTGCAAATATATTAAGTGCAAGCAAGATGTTTGGACAAAGCACAGGTGATTATAGATCTGCTGCTTCTGGAAACTGGAATGCATTAGCAACATGGGAACGATTTAATGGATCAACTTGGGCACAACCATCATCTGGAGAAGGCACTCCAACAAGCTCTAGTGGTGTAATTACAATAAGGAGTCCACACGATGTAACTGTTAGTGCGAATGTGACCGTTGATCAGGTCATTGTGCAATCAGGAGGAATTGTGCATAAAGTTCAAAATCTAACTTTGAATAATGGCAGTGGTACTGATCTTGATATTTTTGGTACAGTTAATGCTGATGGCAATTGGACTTTAGCAGCAAGCACTCAAACAATCATGGAAGCAGGAGGCACTGCTATTACGGGTGCGGGTAACGGTTTAATTATTACAGGTAGTCTGAATATTTTAGGTGGAACAGTTACTGTAGGTACTTCTGGAGGTGGTTCAGATCTATCTGGAGCAGGTACATTAAATATGTCAGGAGGACTTTTACAGATTGGACATGATTATAAGCCTACTACCCCGGCAAATTTCGATTGTTCGGCAGGTGGTACAGTAGAATTTTTATCAAGCTCAGGAGGAGGAGCTTTTAGTAACGCAGGCACATATAAGTTTTATAATGTGCAAATAGATGCTGCTGCTACTGCAGGCATTGGTCTTAATAATGCAAGTTCAAATGTTATTACCATAGCAAACAATTTGACTATACAAACCGGTGGAATTCTTGATATGCCTACCACAGAAACTAGCACTGCTGTTACATTAACATTAGGTTCAACAAATCAAAGTTCAGGATTTTATGGTAGCACACAAACAACTTCTACTTTGGTACCTTCGGGAAATAATATAAGCCAGTTTGGAACAGCGAAAAATAAAAATGCAATTCAAATTCTTGGCTGCGTGATCACATTAACTTCTGCTGCCGGGACTAATGCTCAAACAAAATGTATAAATAATGCCATTACAAATATAACCTATTCAACCACAGATGCAACAGGAGCAACATTCAGTGGATTGCCAACCGGCGTAAGTGGGAGCTGGGCTTCAAATACCATCACTATAAGCGGAACTCCATCTGTATCGGGTACATTCAATTATACTGCAACTTTGACCGGAGGTGGTTGCACCAATTCAGTTAATGGAACAATTACGGTAACCCCTAATAATACTATAACACTAAGTTCTGCAGCTGGCACTGATGCACAAACAAAGTGCATTAATACTGCAATTACAAATATTACTTATACTACTACAGGTGCAACAGGAGCAACGTTTAGCGGTCTGCCAACTGGAGTTACAGGGAGCTGGTCATCTAATACAGTTACTATTAGTGGCACGCCATCCGTAGCGGGAACTTTTAATTATACAGTTACATTAACAGGAGGATGTGGAAGCATTTCAACAAATGGTTCCATAACAGTCACTGCGAACAATACAATTACATTAAGTTCATCTCCTGGTACCGACTCACAAACAAAATGTATCAATACTGCTATTACCAATATCACCTATACGACTACAGGTGCTACAGGAGCAACTTTTAGTGGTTTGCCTACAGGTGTTACTGGAAGTTGGTCATCAAATACTGTTACTATTACTGGCACTCCATCCGTAGCAGGAACATTTAATTATACAGTTACATTAACAGGAGGATGTGGAAGCATTTCAACAAATGGATCGATAACGGTCACACCAAATAATACAATCACACTAAGCTCTTCTGCTGGTACAAATGCACAGACAAAATGTATAAACACAGCAATTACAAATATAACTTATACAACGACTGGAGCAACTGGAGCCACTTTTAGCGGATTACCATCAGGTGTGACCGGTAATTGGGCGTCTAATACAGTTACGATAAGTGGTACACCTTCAGTATCAGGAGTATTCAATTACACAGTAACTTTAACTGGTGGATGTGGAAATATAACTGCCACTGGTTCTATTACGGTTACAGCAAATAATACCGTAGTTCTTAGTTCTGCTTCAGGTACGAATGCCCAAATAAAGTGTATTAATCTTGCCATCACAAATATCACTTATACGACAACTGGAGCAACTGGAGCCACTTTTAGTGGATTGCCATCAGGTGTGACAGGTAATTGGGCCTCGAATACCGTTACGATAAGTGGCACTCCAAGCGTTGCAGGCACATTTAATTATACTGTCACACTTACAGGAGGTTGCGGTAATGTTACGGCAACAGGTTCAATTAAAGTCACCCAATCCTCTGATATAATTAAGACTACTTCTGTTACGAATGTAAACTGTAATGGAGGGACAAATGGAGCAATCGATTTGTCCGTAACCGGTGGCACACCAAATTATACATATGTTTGGTCAAATTCTCAAACTACTCAAGATTTAATAAATATTGGAGCAAGTACTTACACAGTAACTATCAGTGATGCTGCAGGCTGTATAACGACAACCACTGCAACTGTAACACAACCTACAGCTATATCCATTGCAGTGGATACTGTTTCCGTCACTTGTTTTAGCAGTGGTTCCATTAATATAACAGTAACCGGTGGTACTTCTCCATACACTTATGATTGGGCTGATTTATCCGGAACAAATAATTCCGAAGACAGAAGTGGATTGGCTGCAGGAACATATAACGTGACCGTTACAGATGCAAATGGTTGTACAAAATCAAAATCTGTGCAACTTGGTGCCCCGGATTGTACTTCATATACTACAGTTTGTCAATCTGAGACGGCTGCAGTATTCTATGTAGATCCGGATCCGATGGTAGATACCTACACATGGACAGTCCCTTCAGGTGCTGTCATTACGAGCGGACAAAATACCCCACAAATAACAGTTAATTTTTCTGGTGTTGCACCCGGATTGTACCAGGTTTGTGCAAAAGCAGTAAATGTTTGCGGACAAAGCAATGATAAATGCAAACTCATTAATGTCAGAGCAGTAAGCGCTTCCGCATCAACTGGACCAACCTGTGAAGGACAGACAATTCAATTTACCGGAAATGGTGGAGTATCCTATTCCTGGGCTGGCCCGAATGGATTTACATCAAGTAGTGCAAATCCGATTATTAATAATGCTACCACTTCTCATAATGGAACCTATACGGTTACAGCTACAGATGATCAGGGTTGTAAAGGAACGGCAACAGTTACTGTAAGTGTTCATCCATCTCCCTCAGCATCCACTTCAATCACCACCGCAACTTGCGGCTTATCAAATGGAGCAATTGATTTGACTCCAAGTGGTGGTACTCCTTCATATAGTTATGCATGGAGCAATGGTGCCACAACACAAGATGTTTCAAGTTTATTTGCAGGAATCTACATCGCAACTGTTACGGATGCGAATGGATGTTCCGTAGTGAGCAACAATGCGGTAAGTAATACAGAAGTCAGTGTTACAATTGCGATTTCAAATACCATACTTTGTTATGGTAGTTCAACCGGAGCAATAAATCTAACCGTAAACACCGGCACTTCGCCATTTACTTATCTCTGGTCAAATGGAGCTACTACTGAAGATATATCAAGTCTGGCAGCAGGTACATACAGGGTTACAGT
This sequence comes from bacterium, assembly GCA_029778565.1. Taxonomy (GTDB): domain Bacteria; phylum Patescibacteriota; class Saccharimonadia; order CAILAD01; family BJGX01; genus JAHFOQ01. The sequence goes on along the minus strand of JAKOQC010000487.1, from coordinate 2,910 downwards.
TACCGATAACACAGGTTGCAAAGGAAACGGCATTATTAGTCTTTCCCAACCCACCCAGATTATATTGGACAATGTAAAAACGGATGTGAATTGTTTTGGACAAAGTACAGGTAGTATTGATTTGTCTGTAACCGGTGGTACACCAACCTATAGTTATAATTGGTCTAACGGCCAAACCACACAAGATATCAGCGGATTAGCAGCTGGAAGTTATACCGTTACGGTAACAGATTTTAATTCCTGTACAAGTACACTTGTCGTTTCCATTAGCCAACCTGCATCTGCATTAACTGCAACTTTAGATATATCCAATGTCACTTGCAATGGAGCTGGTAATGGTTCAATTACTGTGAACACAGCTGGAGGAACAAATCCTTACACATATGATTGGGCTGATCTCGGTGGGACGAATAATAGTAAAGACAGAACTCTTTTAACTCCGGCAACATACAATCTTACCATAACAGATTCCAAAGGATGTACGACCACAAAATCTGCAACAATTACGCAACCAAATGCACTAAGTCTTTCTCATACCAATACAAATGTGAGCTGCAATGGTGGTAATAATGCTAGCATTGACTTGAGCGTATCAGGTGGTACCCCAGCTTACACATACGCATGGAGCAATGGATCCACAACTCAGGACATTAGCAGCTTAAGTGCAGGTACCTATATAGTTACAGTGACAGATGCGAATAGCTGTTCGGCGACAACATCTGTGAGCATTTCGCAACCTGCTGCATTGACCGCTAGCGCAACTCCTTTTGCAGCATTGTGTTTTGGATCAGCGGATGGAAGTATTAATCTGACAGTAGGAGGAGGAACTCCCGGATACACTTACTTATGGAGTAATTTGGCTACCTCTAAAGATATTTCATCATTAAGCGCAGGAACATATTCAGTCACTGTAACGGATCTTAATTCATGCACAATTATAACATCGGCTACTGTCACCCAGCCAACCATTTTGGATGTATCCGGAAGTTTAACCAATGTGCTCTGCAACGGAGCCGCTACAGGTGCAATTAATATTACGGCTACCGGAGGTACTGGTCCATATAATTATGACTGGGCAGATATCAGTGGAACGAATAATACGGAAGACAGGACAAGTCTGGCTGCAGGAACTTATTCGGTTACAGTTACAGATGCAAATAATTGTACGGCCAGTGACACCTACACCATTACCGAGCCGACTGCTATATCACTTTCAATGAGCAATACCAATGTAAGTTGTAATGGAGCTAATGATGGATCCATATTATTGACAGTGAGCGGTGGAGTTTCGCCATATAGTTATTTGTGGACGGGAGGAGTTACCACAAAGGATAGAACTGGATTGGCTCCTGGTATTTATACAGTGACCGTTACGGATGCAAATAGTTGTACAGCGGTCCTTGCATCATCATCTATTACGCAACCAGCTATATTGAGTATCTCAACGTCCTCAACAGATGTATTTTGTTATCAGGGAAATAACGGAAGTATTGCTGCTACACCTTCAGGAGGCACGTCACCATATACCTATGCATGGTCTACTGGAAGCACATCTTCTTCAATCAGTGGACTAGTTGCAGGTAGTTATACAATAACAGTTACAGATGCACACAATTGCATTGCTACCTCAGTGAAAGTAATTAATCAACCTGCAGAGGCAATTCAGTTATTTGCCAGTATACAGGAATCGTCATGCAGTGGAGCCAATGGAGCTATCGACCTTACTGTAACAGGGGGTCAGGCAGGTTATACGTATTTATGGTCAAATGGTTTTACAGGTCAGGATCCGGTTAACTTGCTCGCAGGAACCTATACAGTTACTGTAACTGATGCACTTACTTGTCAGAGTACGCAATCATTCACAGTAGATGAAGCGGCAGCACTATCTGCAAGTGTAACTGCATACAATAGAAGTTGTTTGAGTGCAAATGGATCTGCTTTTGCAATCTATTCCGGAGGTGTATCTCCATATACATTTTTATGGTCCAATGGCGCTACCACTTCAAGCATTTCAGGTCTTGATGTAGGTACATATTCTGTAACAGTAACAGAAAAGAACGGATGTACTGCAACAGCAAGTGGAACAGTGGGAATACCCAGTTGTTTGCCACCGAATGCAGTGGATGATTACTATACTACTCCTTTTAATACTTCTATTGTCAATGGTACGATAGCATCAAATGACTCTGATCCGGATCATACATTATCTCAGTTGGTTTTTATTGCACTTGAATCACCTACTCCTGATCAGGGTACCATCGAATGGGATCCATCTTATAATGGTACATTTACTTATATTCCTACACCAGGGTTTATAGGAACTTTCACAATTATGTATCAGGTTTGTGACCCAACAGATCTTTGTGATAATGCAATATTGCATATAACTGTCGGAGATCCTGAAATCGGAGTTTCAAAAACTGTTTCCAATGGACCCATCGATAATGGCAATGGTACGTTTACATTCACGTATAGTATTAAAGTTCAGAACACCGGAGATGTAAATTTAAGCAACGTACAGGCTCAGGATAATTTGAGTTCAACTTTTACGGGCGCAAGTGGATTTACAATTAATTCGCTTACTTCTACAAAATTTACCGTGAATGGAAGTTATAATGGTTCAGGAAATATTAATTTATTAGCAGGAACAGATAATTTAGTTATCGGGGATTATGGAATTATTTTACTAACAGTTACAGTTACTCCGGGATCCAATTATGGACCATACAATAATACAGCCACAGGTAGTGGTATTTCTCCGAATAGTGTTACTGTAACCGATAATTCTCAGAATGGAACAAATGTTGACCCAGACAATGACGGGGATCCTACAAACAACAATGATGTGACTCCGGTTGCTTTCCCACGAATAGAATTAACGAAGACGGGTACACTGGATATGAATGTTGT
>JAKOQC010000057.1 GCA_029778565.1 bacterium | reverse complement strand
TCAATGTTCTTACAGTCTACAAGTTTTACCCGTGGAATTTTATAAGCGACACCTGTCCAATTAGCAAGCGTACACTTGATGCGTCCGTTTGGGGTGCTGTCCATCAGAAAATAATTCATATTTTTGCCTGCCATGGCGTTTGCCTCCTTAAAATTTATCCTCTGGCTTCAATCAACAAATAAGTCGGGGTTATTGATACTCGTATTCTCAACCTCAGAAATCACACTAAAATTACCGCAGTTGAGAATATCTTTTTTTATTTTTACTGGTCTGCTATCATCTAATCCAACCACATACTTACTCCGGTTCTTCCGTATAAACAGAGCCGTCTCACGGGAAAACCCGTTCCGCTGGAGGAATATTGTCAGTTTGTTTGTTGTGCCGTATTCGACGAATTCATACCAATCGTTGTTCATCTCACCCTCAATGCCGTGAATCCGCTTGTAAGAATATAAGCCCAAGAACAATATGCTTATATTCCGCAGCATCCATATTCTTACGCAGCTTGTCCGCAGCAGCCCAAAGAACCTGCTCGACAGGCTGTTCTTTTACTTCTTTTTTTGCTTTCGCCATTGTTTTCTCCTCACTTCTTAATCGTCAAATTTTTTCTGGCTATGCCCCAGTTTAATAATAATCTATCTAGTGTCCAATAAATTGGACTTAATCAGAATCCATTGAGTCGGAATTATCCGCAGCGCCACCCGAACGTATCCATTCGTCAACCTCGGACAGCTTAAACTTCCATAGCCTGCCTACCTTATAGGCGGGCATATTTCTTTTTGCAATCCACTGCAAAATAGTTTCCCTCCCAACACCAAGATACTCTTGCACTTCCTTTAAGGTCGACCATTTTTCTATATCGTTTTCGCTCACACTAATAACCTCCATGTATCTTGTGTCAATCTGCTTTGAATTTTATATTTATTGAAATGTTAAATTTCCTCATGTCATTAGGGAAACAGTTTTCACCATCGCTGTCTTGCATCTCCCAAACACAATCGAATTTCCCTTCAGAACCACGGGCATCAAAGTCTGTGGTTATTTTTATATCCTTACCTGGCGGTGTATCCGGTATATCAATGGTGTTTATATCAGCTTTTGGCCACACTTCATTGCAGTTTGTAAAAACAAGTTTGCGACCACGCCATGTCTGAGTTCCATTATTTCGAATTACCCACGTGTGCTGGAATTTATCGTAGCAGTGAACCGAATAAGAACGCTGCGGCTTACATTCAAGAACCCAAGCACTATCTCCCGGATAAAGCGGAGTCAGCCGCTTCACAGGCTGCGTGTCTGATTCTAACAGCAGTTGTTGGTATTTTAAAGCGACAATCACTACTTTCGCTTTGAATAAGCAGTTGAAACTGCAATGACAGTGATTTTGATAGTAATAACCTGTCCGACTCGGCAGAAACAGGTATTGCAAAAACTGTCATGATATCGCGAAGTCTTTTTCTCTTATATTAACGACAAAGAACTAAGATAAAGAATACAACGGAAACGGATCAGGAATGTTCGCTACCTACCACCTTTATAAAGCATCCAATGATATTCAAGGTTGCCGCTCGTTTGTTTGTC
>JAKOQC010000486.1 GCA_029778565.1 bacterium | reverse complement strand
GCAACATACTACTACGATGCATTTGGCAATATATTGGAGTCTACAGGAGATGTAAACAACAATATAACTTATGCAGGATATCAGTATGATGAAGAGACAGGGCTGTATTATCTGAATGCAAGAATGTATGATCCAAAGATAGCAAGATTCTTGCAGGAGGATACATACAGGGGAGACCCAATGGATCCGCTTAATTTGAATTTGTATGCATACGGACATAATAACCCAATAACCTATTATGATCCAACAGGCCATGCCATTAACCTTGTTTCAGGAGCAATAGGTGCAGGGTTAGGGTTTTTAATAGGTGCAGGTTCATCAATAGTAGTAGATGCTTTTAAAGGTGAATTCTCGGGAAGAAACTGGAAGAGATATCTGGGAGCTGGAGCACAAGGTGCTGTTGTTGGTGGAACGGCTGGTTTAACAATGGGGGGTAGTTTGGTAGCTACAGCTGCGGTAGGAGCAGCATCTGGAGCTGTTGGAAACGTTGCAAATCAGACAATTAGAAATAGCGGATTTAAAGATTTCAGTGTTAAGGAACTTGTGGTTTCAACCGTGGCATCAGGAGTAGGCTTTGGAGCAGGAAAGCTAGTTAGTAGTGCAGCAGCTAACGTAACCTCAAACATATCATCACAAGCAATGCAACAAACAGCACAAGGAGCAATAGTAGGTGGTGCGGCAGGAGCGTCAGGAAGTATTGCAGCAAATGTAACAGGTCAGGTCTTTGATTTAGCAAGAGGAAAAACAGATGATGGTAAAGCAAAAGAAAATTTTGATTTTGGAAGTCTGGCAAAAGATACACTAATTGGTGGTATAACAGGCGCAGCTGCAGGTGCAGCCTTTGGATATGGAAATTCAAAATTTAGAACAAAGATAAATGAGTTAGATGAAAAGGTTAATAATAGTATAAAGCAAACAACGAATAAAGTAATTGATGCGGCAAAAAGGATTCTAAAAGATGAGTCAGGCTCAGTGATGTTTGGTGGAAAAGGGAATAATACAGGAGTTGGTAGTAATACTCCAAAAGCGGAAATTGTTGATAAGAACAATAGAACTTTTGCTGGTGATAAGGGAACGCGTAGTACT
>JAKOQC010000485.1 GCA_029778565.1 bacterium | reverse complement strand
GGTTTAGACATGGCTATTAAAAACTCTCAAGACGCAATATCCTTAATACAAACTGCAGAAGGAGCCTTAACAGAAACACACTCTATACTTCAAAAAATGAGAGAACTCGCAGTACAAGCAGCATCAGACACCAACACAAATGTAGATAGGGAACAAATTCAGGCAGAAATAGACCAACTCAGAGAAGAAATAGACAGAATAGCAAGAACCACCGAATTCAACACCATGAAACTGCTTGATGGTAAATTAGAATCCTTTAGAGCTAACCCGGATGCTAAAGTCGTAACAGGCGGAAATATAGATTTGGAAATAACTGCAGTATCTTCTAAAGCTTTAGAAGGTACATACATATTTGAAGTTGGACAGTTGACAGGTTCTGTTACCTCCAGATTAGATGTTAAAATTACTATCTTTAACGAAGCAGGTATAGCAAGTACTAAATTTGTTTCTTTATCATCTGGAGAATTTAATGTTGGCGGAGTTACTTTCTCATGGGATGGTACAGCATTTACGCTAAGCAATTTTGGAGGCGCCTTAGCTTTAAATCAAGTTGTAGATAGTGCTGTTGCAAGGGTTGAAGAAACAAACGCAAGTGTTGCTATAAGTAATTTGGTATTCCAGATTGGTGCGAACGAAGGACACAATTTAGCTCTTGGAATTGACGATATGAGCGCCAGTGCTTTGGGATTAACCTCTTCTTCACTAAAAGTTACGGATCAAGATAGTGCAGAAAGGACGATCATGGTTGTAGACGCAGCTATACACAAAGTAAGTACAGCAAGGGCATCTCTTGGAGCCGTTCAAAACAGACTAGAACACACCATATCCAACCTAGGAGTTGCAGCAGAAAACCTAACTGCATCAGAAAGCAGAATCAGAGACGTAGATATGGCAAAAGAAATAATGGAATTCATCAAACAACAGATACTAATGCAATCAGCTAATGCAATGTTAGCTCAATCAAATATGATTCCTCAAAACGTTTTACAATTGTTGAGATAATAAATCAAATAGCACAGAGGGCCAAAGGGCCCTCTTTTTTTAGGACTCTCAAACATATTTCTAGTATAATTAATTAGAGAAATAAAAATTATAATAATGGGTTCAGGGCGGAGCCCTCTCTCCCTTCC
>JAKOQC010000484.1 GCA_029778565.1 bacterium | reverse complement strand
CCTTCCCGGTTACGTGGCAGCGATGTTCGTTGCCGTTGTGTTCCGCAATATAAACGACCACATCTCAATTATAAAACTTCGAGGCAAGGCCATAGACCTCATAGCAGATGTGTCTTTAGGGATATTTTTAACCATGGCCATGATGAGCTTGCGCATATGGGAGCTTTACGATCTTGCAGTACCTCTTGTTGTGATTCTTGTGCTGCAAACCATAGCTTTATTATTGGGGACAGTTTTCTTGCTCTTCCGCTTATTGGGCAAGGACTATGATGCAGCAGTCATGTGTGCAGGCTTGATGGGACATGGTCTTGGAGCAACTCCCAATGCCGTTGCCAATATGGGTGCCGTTTGCGAGCACTATAAGGTAATGTCCTATAAGGCCTTTCTTATCGTTCCCTTATGCGGTGCGGTGTTGATTGACCTAGTGGGCATTCCAAGCATTGTATGGTTCATTAACTATTTTACCAGATAAATAATCAATAGAATGGGTAGATGACATGATGTAAAATCTTGCTATTTTTACTAAGTAAGTGGGTTTATCTTAAACTCCTTTACATCCTTGGGGCACTTGTCATGATCTAAAGGGTGTAAAGGAGTTTTAATATGGAATGCTTGATAGTGTGACAATTTCATAATCTGATTAAACTATCGTAGAGAGTTGCTAAATTTAGCACAAATACTGTATGTAAAATCCCTTCGATATATTTCAAATCAAATTTATTATATATCATACTTAATCCTCTTCAAGATTGCCTTCTATTTTCTCACATCATACTACTAAAATACCATCCTCAGCCTAGCTAGGGAACCACTAATGAAAATATATCTAGTGGCAAATTCATTTTATAACAAAGAGGTAGTCTTAAACTACTTGACAAAATAAAATAATGGTTGTATAAAAAGCTTGTTCTACAGCAGGACAGGTTGATCAAGATTAAGCATTTATCGATGTGATTCAGTAATTATATGCGTCGTTATAATCATATTTGTTTCTTATTTATAGATGTGATATTTTACATCATATTGTAGTTACTAATTGATTGTATCGAAGTAATCATAGCCTAATTTAATTAGTATTTGGATGTCTTTACTCTATATATTTGTCTTGGAAAGGGGAGTAAGTAATGATCGAGTATCAGCGATTAGTAAGTGTCTTTGATGCTTTAGGACCAGTCATGACGGGACCTTCAAGCTCCCATACCGCTGGAATGGCTCGAATTGGTAAAATTGCACGTATTTTGCTTGGTGGCACTCCTGAACATATAGAGTTGTATTTTTATGGGGCATTAGCCGTGACTTATAAAGGGCATTTCAGCGACTCAGCGATCGTCGCAGGTTTGTTGGGGATGGATGAAGATGCTCCCGATATCGCAAAAGCACTTGATATAGCACGCGATAAGGG
>JAKOQC010000483.1 GCA_029778565.1 bacterium | reverse complement strand
TGTTGTCTTAGCACTTGTATTGCTTAAGCGTATCAAATGGGCTATTTTTTTTAACGTTTTATTCTACCTGAGCGGACTAGAGTTTTCTAGGGATTTGGTCAGCAAAACTCCAATATTCTCATACAGGACAGTGAGCATTGTTGGGGTTTCAGTTGGTACTATTATGGTTCTTTTGATTTCTGTTTTAGTCTTAATGAAGTACTTTTTCGCTGGGGCAAGACGAGGTACTTCCCGCCACTTGTGGTTCTTGAGCCCTGCGTTGTTTGCTGTGGTGTTCTACTCTGGTTCTGTTGGGATGACTATGTTGCTGGGGCATGTCTATACTGTTGAAGCTTACCTCTCGGATATGCAGTTGGCGATAATTCTAATTTCAGGGTTAGCCTTAGGACTAGTGTATGTTTGGCGTGACGAGAGGTCCGCTAACCTATTCACATGGCTTATAGTCAGTGTTCTTGCTGCACGCGCACTTGTGGTTGGTATTATGATGCTTAGTGGTTATATTAGAGGTTCATACGGTGGTGCATCCATAACATCTTTCAGCGCGTTAGACTTTTATATACCATTCTTAGTTTTCTACGATCCTCCGATGGAAGTGGGTGGACTGAAGATATTGTTATTTGTATGTTGGGTGTTAGGGATGTATAGGGTAGGGTATGTGGAACCATCAGGCAAGGGTATTATAATTTGCATAGTTGTGCTAGTTTTACTTGGGTTAAAGGTCGTTATGAAAATCATTAGTGTAAATTTCTCTGTAGGACGCAAAACTTTTATAGGTTCAGCAATTCTTGGGCTGTTGGTGATAGTAATTCTTTTGGCTCGTCCATCATTTGTTGTAACTACGTCACCTGGTGACAACTCTATTCTAAGAATAAGCAAGATACAGCAAGTTAAAAGTCTTATGAGCTTTTTCGGTGGAAACAGTTTATATTCAGTGGACACTTCACCTCAAGTTAGGATTTTGGAGCTATTCAATATAGCGCATAGCTATGCTAGGGCACCGTTGCTTGCTATTTTTGGACAAGGGTGGGGAGGATATTTTTCTGACGAAGCTTATGCGTTTCCTCTATCGGCGCTAGGGCCGGGGAGCTACTCCGTGGAGGAGATATCGACGCATATGTTTTTTTCTCCTCATGAGAGTTTTAACTACGTACTTTTGAAATATGGATTCATTGGCGTCTTCTTCTGGGCTTTAATCATGATTAAAGTGCTGCCAAGCAAGAGAATAAAGTTGTTTGACAAGTCTGTTTTTGTGGCACTATGGTTCATTACTCTGGGTTACAGCTTGAGTGCAATGTATCTTACCGGTATATTGCTTGCTCAAATGTTAATGAAAACTAAGCCCTTGAGGCGTATCGTATGAGAGTTGCACTAGTTGATCTTGCAACTACAAAAGGCCATAGGCTTTTTAATAGTAATATGTTGGG
>JAKOQC010000482.1 GCA_029778565.1 bacterium | reverse complement strand
TACTTCTGTTTCGCCGCGGTCTTTTAATACCTTTAGCCGCTGATGCCCGCCTACTAAGTTACCAGTCGTCTCGTTCCATACCAGTGGTTCTACTAAAGAAAACTCTTCTATGCTTCGTTTCAAAGCTTCATACTCGGGATCTCCAGGTTTTAAGTCCTTGCGCGGATTGTAAGGTGCTGGGTTAATTTTATCTATTGGTATTTTTCTAATCTCCATTACACTATCACCATATACCATTATTATACCACTTTTTTATGATTGTGATACATTTTACTTTCGCCATGTTAGAATCTCGTATATGTTTAATGTTACAAAAAATACCACTAGCACGGTTAGAATTAAATGGATTGCCACTCCCAATGCTTCTAATATCACTTCTGTTCGCCCTCCTCCTTCCAAATGTATAACACCATGCCTACAATCAAAAACACTACCATGGTGTAAACCGACACCGCCGTGATTAAATTCAATAACTCGTGTATACCCATTTCAATCCTCCTCTCGCTTTCTATTTAAATTTTACCGCCTTTTATAGCATCATATAACCTAGCAAGCATTGCTACAACCTCTGCACGTGTAGTGGGTCTGTCAGGATTAAAGTTACCGTTCGCATCGCCTTTTACAATACCTAAACTACTTAGTTTTTCGATGTCTTTGTAAGCCCAGTGATCTTTTGGTACATCTTTAAACACACTGTTTACCTCCTTTAATGGTTGTTTACCAAACATTATTAACACGCCGTTAGTAATGCCTAAAGCACACCTCCATTGAAATGCATCGTCCTTTAACAGTTTTTCTTCTTCTGGGTTACTTATGAAAGCCAACTCTACTAGCACTGCGGGCATCTTAGTAGAATTGGTTACATAATAGTTACCTACCTTTGCACCGCGGTCGGTTAGTTTAACTTGTTTTATTAACTCTTTTTGTATGGTGTTTGCTAGAACTTGACTTTTGATGTCTTTTTTACTATACCATGTTTCGGTGCCGTGCGCCCTGCTATCCTCTGCTGCATTACAATGGATTGATACAAAGTAATCTACCTTCGCATTGTTAGCAACATCGCACCGTGCTTGTAACTCGTTTGGTTGCGTTTTAGTTCTTACATCCTTATCCGTGTCACGTGTCATAACCACTACTACGCCTTGCGATTCTAATAACTTTCGTACCTTTAATGCCACTGCTAGTGTAATGTCTTTTTCTAATGTACCACCTTTACCTACTGCACCTGGTTGACTTCCACCGTGTCCCGGGTCAATGCATACCTTCATTTGTCTCACCTCCTATCCACATATTGACCATCCACACGAATAACACACAATACAGCCACTTTCATGATTGTACCTCCACGTTATAATTTAACCACACACACTCTGTACGTTCAAGCTTTTCCCTATT
>JAKOQC010000481.1 GCA_029778565.1 bacterium | reverse complement strand
TGTTGGGCATGGATTTGATGCTCTAGAAAAAGCGATAGAAGATGGCGCTAAAGTTGTGGACTGGGCAAATGGCAACTGGAGTGAGACAGTTAAAGTTCAATCATATGAACAAAGCCTTTACCAAAACGTTGAAAAAGCTGATGTCCTTGTACTGCAACCAGCAGGTAACAATGGTAGCGCTATGCTAAATAAAACTTTTATGCCTAACTATTTCGTAGGCTATTATATTTCTCCTATTTGGGGTTATGTTTCTAAAGCAGTCACTCTTTCTGTCGGCGCCTGGAACTGGATGGACAATACAATGGAGTGGTATTCTTCCATGGGTCCCTCGTCAGATTTCCAGTTGCAACCTGATATTATAGCACCCTCAGAAGTATATGCAACTCGGTTGCCTGGCGAATATATTGTTTTTAACGGAACTTCTGCATCAACTCCTGTAGCAACTGGACTTGCAGTGTTAATTAGGCAGGCTCATCCTGAATGGAATATAAAGGATCTGAAAGATGCCATAATGAACAATGCTAGCGTTATGTACAATAAAGACAACGGTGAACCTATCACTATGCTTTTACAAGGGGCAGGGCTCATTAACGCTTTAGCTACAATTAAAACGCCTGCTATTATAAGTCCATATTCTCTTTCTATGACTGCTACAAGTTTAACAGCAACAACAATAACAATAAAAAATATTACCGATGCTACACAAACATTTACAGCTTCTGTAGAACTTACTTTAGGGAATCTCCAATATGGAGCTAATGATGGACTTAGACTATCTCTTACCTCTACAAAGATTGTTGTTTCTCCAAAACTCACTGCTACTTTAGGTCTTACTGGTACAGCTGATTTATCTGTGCTAACCAAAGGTCCTCATGAAGCTATTATTTGGTTTAACAATGGAACTGCTACTTTACATGTACCTGTACTAATATGGAATGATCCTAGCTCCTGGTGGTGGTCTCCTGATACTGGCGCAAGTAAGACGCCTCCAAAGAAAATTCTCAACAGCTCAATAACAACAAGTACATTAGATTTTGTTGACCCCAAATCTGCTAAAGCAATAAAGATAGATTTTACTCTTGGTAGAGGTTCTCTTAATCCTTACACTTTAACTACTACATCAGGGTTAGATCCAACATTCTCAGACTTA
>JAKOQC010000480.1 GCA_029778565.1 bacterium | reverse complement strand
TAAGATTTCCCACCATAAAGGTTAAGACTCCAAGTAGACCACTTGGTAGATAGGCCTTAGGTGTAAGAGTAGCAATACTCTAAGCTTAAAGGTACTAATAAGTCGAGGGCTTGACCAGAAATATAATTTACTGTTTATGACCTAACACAACGAACGAAAGTGAGTTGATGTAGGTCAAACGCAACGAGAACCAAATCTATGCGAGCGATAGCGAGCAAATAGATTTGTGTTTCGAGACTGCGGGAAATGCCTAACCCCATTTACACGCTTTTGTAAATGGATGGTAGGTCAAAGGCAACGAGAACCAAATCTATACAAGCGTAGCGAGCAAATAGATTTGTGTTTCGAGACTGTCTGCTGTTGATGAAAAAATTTAAAAAACAAATTAACAGTTGACAATCCTAGAATAAGTATGTAAAATATAGTTTGTGCAAAAGCCTAAAGAATTGAAACAATGAATTGATAACTAAATAAAATCTGGTGGTAATAGCGAGAGGGATACACCTGTTTCCATACCGAACACAGAAGTTAAGCCTCTCAGCGCCGATGGTACTTGGGTGGTAACGCCCTGGGAGAGTAGGACGCTGCCAGATAAAAAACATTCCTAGGTAGCTCAACGGTGGAGCACCCGGCTGTTAACCGGTAGGTTGTGGGTTCGAATCCCACCCTGGGAGCCATAAAAATTAAAATAGTGCCCAGCAGGGCCAGAATTGGCCGGGGTGGCGGAACAGGCAGACGCACAGGACTTAAAATCCTGCGATCTTTAGAAGATCGTACCGGTTCGATTCCGGTCCTCGGCACCACTTAAAACAATTCACCATGTATAAAACACAATAGAACCAATCTAGTAGATTCAGATAATTAGAATTATAAACTTTGAATTGATAAAATGTCGCGGGATGGAGCAGTCTGGTAGCTCGTCGGGCTCATAACCCGGAGGTCGCTGGTTCAAATCCGGCTCCCGCAACCATAAATTATTTTATAAGAATTAATTTAAAATTATTTAATAGGAATCAAAAGGAAATACAAATTTAGAAATTTAAATTCTACAAACTAATGTGGCGGCGTAGCTCAGTTGGCTAGAGCATGCGGTTCATACCCGCAGTGTCAGCGGTTCAAATCCGTTCGCCGCTACCATAATTTTAATAATAAAATACGTGGCCCTGTGGTCAAGCGGTTAAGACATCGCCCTTTCACGGCGGTATCCCGGGTTCGAGTCCCGGCAGGGTCACCATTATAAATTTATGAATCAATTAAGGGCGCATAGCTCAGCTGGGAGAGCACCTGCCTTACAAGCAGGGGGTCATAGGTTCAAGCCCTATTGCGCCCACCACTTAGACAATTCATAATTTGCTATGAATTGTGAATTGAAAATAAGGCCCGGTAGTTCAGATGGTTAGAATGCCAGCCTGTCACGCTGGAGGTCGAGGGTTCGAGTCCCTTCCGGGTCGCCATCCTGTAATTTTGCTGGTGTAGCTCAATTGGCAGAGCAACTGACTTGTAATCAGTAGGTTGGGGGTTCAAGTCCTCTCACCAGCTCCATTATGACCTAACACAACGAACGCAAGTGAGTTGATGTAGGTCAAACGCAACGAATTCCCAAATTATGTGAGCGATAGCGAGCAAATAGATTGGAGATTCGAAACTGCGGAAAATGACCTAACTTAGCGAAGGATAGTGAGCGAAGTTAAGTCAGACGCAACAAATGGATGGCAGGTCAAAGGCAATGAGTAAATTTAGTTAAACCTAAGTATAGAATTAATATGGAGGAGTTCCCGAGTTGGCTAAAGGGGACGGACTGTAAATCCGTTGGCTAAGCCTTCACTGGTTCGAATCCAGTCTCCTCCACCAATATATAAATTATTCTGATTTAAAGTGAGTATGCGGAAGTGG
>JAKOQC010000479.1 GCA_029778565.1 bacterium | reverse complement strand
TTGATTTTAGTAAGGGTATGCCCCCAAGCTTAGCAGTTAGTGGTAATGATAGTGGGGGTGAAACCGTTCAGCGCTGGTTACCTAAAAGTTTGGTTGTAAAAGCATTTAATAGTGTGGGTAACGAACATATGTACAAGCCACTTTTTGCTAATGGACTACCAACAATGTTTTATTGCGGCAATGATGCTGGCGCCAAAGAAGTGGTGAAATCGATACTTTTTAGTTTTGGCTGGCAACCAATAGACATTGGTGATATTGCTGGAAGTAGAGAGCTTGAGGCGCTCTGTATTTTGTGGGTAAAAATAGGGATTAGTACGGGTAATTGGCAGAATGCTTTTGCTGTTTTGAGTAAGTAATATAACAATTGATGAGCAAAAAAGTCGCTTTTTAACCTTATTTTTGCTAAACTTTCTGCAAGACTTTGTACCTCGAGAAGCTGAGGGGGCAGTATGGCGGTTACCACCGCAAAGGCCGGGCATTTTTCTGCACGGATTGTGCCGGCTATCTGGGTGGTGGCAGCTACGGCGGCCATCATCTTTTTTCCGCTTAAAGCTATCAGTCTTGCAGTAGTTATTCTTATTAGTGTTGTTGCAATGGGCGAGTTAACGCGCATGGTAATAGCTACCGACAACCAGCCACGCAACGGCCGGCGGGTTCGCTGGCCCTGGGCCATAGAATGGGCCCTACTGGTGATGTTTCCAATTGCACTCTATGTTGTAGGCAAACAAGGTGGCGAGGCTGCCTTGGCCTGGCTGGTTGGTGTGCTGTTTGTAAGTGATGTTGGCGCCTTCTATGGTGGCAAGGCGCTCTCTCGACTCACTGGTGGGCATAAGTTGGCCGAGCGCATCTCGCCCGGTAAAACCTGGGAGGGTGTGTTTACTGGCTTGCTAGGGGCAGCACTCTGGACAAGCATTATGCTACCCTTTCGTTTTGGCATTAGCCCGGGCGTGCTCTATTGCTTGGCGCTAAGTCTAGCTATTGTTGGTATGGCGGGCGACTTGCTCGAGAGCTGGCTAAAGCGCCAAGCCGACGTAAAAGATTCTAGCTTGTTACTGCGCGAGCATGGCGGCATGCTCGATAGGCTCGATGGCTTGCTGGCTGCCGCGCCAGTGGCAGTAATTATTCTGTGGGTACTCATACCCAGTTAGTTTTACGACTCTTATTCTTAAGAGTCGTTTTTTATAGAATAATAAACTAATAACCATAAGTGGTATACTATAATACATACTACTTGAGTAAAACATATGACTACTACCACGAGTTACAATAGCAATTCTAATAATCTTATTCCACGCCAGAGAAGACCGTTTTTGCTTAGTATAGCGACATTTGTGGGAGCAATTATTGCATTTTTTAGTTTTTCTCTAGCTCTCGCGAGTAACCCCCTGTTGGTTTATTTACCCGTCGTACTGGCAATCGGTGTTTTGATATTAAATATCATTGCAATAAAAAAGGGTAATGCATTTGCCAAACTCCTGCTTATTATTACTATTCCATTGTTGCTAATAAATATCTTTTTGAGTTTTGTCTTTGGGAATCTGTTCTCTTCTGTTGCCCCAGGCCAGTATACAAATTCGGATGGCAAATATAGCATTACAATACCATCTAATTTACAAGGTAGAGTTACTGCCGGAAGAGGAATTCTTCTGCTCTACCCACAACAAGGAACATTGCCACCCACAACAACAGGAGATAAAAACGATGCTACCCAAAATTACGGCTCTGTACCTGTTCTTACTATCATTCCTTTGGGGGATACCAAAAAAGTACAGAGTCTTGAATTTGCCAAACAAGTCAACACAGTCTCGGCGCAAAAATTTCTCCAGCAGCAGCCAGGGGGTAAAGTTCTAAATAATAGTACCCTTACATCAAATAACTTACTATTGTATGCACAAAGTTTTGTTGAGTCTGGTACAGGAAGGACAGCCATTAGCGGCGATATAGATAGTATTACCAATAAGCAATCATATCTTTTTGGTATGTCTTTGCCTCCTAACACTGACCCAGCAATAATACGTTCTTTTTGGGCAACTTTAAACTCTTTACAATACTCACCGTAGCGTTATTGCACCGCCTAATTACCCACTAGAGTTTATGTATAAAACCCGCTAGTATAAGTTGTATGAGCGAATTTAACGACAGCTTGCGGCTAACGCCAGAAGACATGCAACGTATTCAGTCAGAGCGACAACCTAAACCGCTTACCCAAGAAGAGGTTATTTCTGCACAGAATGAGCATTCTTGGCGCGCAGTACAGCCTAGTAGCGAGCAAATAGCAGCCGAGACCGATGCCGCCTGGCTAGAACACATGCTCGAAGAACTGCAATCGAAGTTAGTGGAGTCGCACTTGCAGCTGCATGCCGAGAAAAATAAAGGGCAAGAAGTACAAGTAAGCAGCTCTGTAGATGCCCTAACCGGTCTTGCTAACAAAGAAAGCTTCGATACTTGGCTAGAAGAAAAAATTAAGAAGAATCCAGAAGAACTTACTATCGCCTTTATTGATATTGATGATTTCAAACAAATTAATGATACGTATGGCCATGCAGTTGGCGACGAGGTTCTAAAATTCTTTGCCAAGCTCATAGGGCATGTTATTCGCGAAGACCAAGACATTGCCGCTCGCAGAAGCGGAGATGAATTTTTTGTGGGTATCGACGGCGCCAACGAGGCAAGAGTACGCGAAATTGCCGATGCCATATTAGAAACCATTAATTCTATTGGCGTTGCCAAAGATGGCCGATTGGTTCCGGCATTAGGCAATAGCACGGGTGTGCAGAAAATAGAAATAAGTATGGGTTTTGTACATTATCAGCCCGGTATGAGCAGTGCC
>JAKOQC010000009.1 GCA_029778565.1 bacterium | reverse complement strand
CACATTTGGTTCTGGAGAAAGTGATGAGTCGGCAAACTTGATTAGACTGCTCATCCAGGCCGTTGAAACGCCCCCTGAGGTAAATCTTGGCAGGCCTGTTATTTATTGTAACAGGAAAGTTAGGACGTGGCTCAGGATTATGGTTAATGAGAAGTCCAACGTTTACCTTTCTCTTGATGAATACGGAGGCAAGAAGGTGCTTACCTTTGACGGCATACCGATAAAACGTTGCGACAAAATCTTGACCACTGAGTCTAAAGTTGGTTAAGGGGAGGTGTGAAGATTGATACTCGATAGCAATTTGATTTTAAGCGATGCCCAAGCTGTTACTGCAAATGGTAATTCTACTAATATAATAGATACAGTCAAAATTGGCGACGCCGTAAACGAACTGTATTTTGTGGCTTGTGTTGAAAAAGCATATACTGGCACTGGTACAATAGAGGTTAAATTAGTTACAGCTGATGACTCAGATCTAACTACTAATCCCGTTACTCTTTGGTCATCTGGTGCTATAGTTGGCGATAATTTAGTTGATAAATATTGCATTGGCATGATAAGACTACCTAAACCGGAAAAGGTCAAAAGGTATATTGGAGCACAATTTGTCGTAACCGATACTGTGTCTGGTGGAGCGCTTGATGTTTACTTAATAGATAATCCACAGACTAATATTTAGTGGTGGTTGTTATGTTGTATGAAGTTACCACAGATTGCTTAGATTTAACCCATAGATATCGCAAGAAGGGTGAACGTGTAGTCGTACCCGACGGTCAGCCTGTGCCCAAGTGGTTCAAGCCTATTGGGGAAGCTAAAGAAGCTAAACAAGAAGATCCACGAGAGGAATATAAAACTTTAAATCAAATGAAAAAGGATGAACTACTTGAGCTGGCAGGCAAGGAAGGCGTGTCTGTTCCTATCGGGGCTACGAACCAAGAGATAATTCGATTGATTCGTTCCGATAGGAAAAGGAGAAAAGAATAGCATGATAGCTGAGGGGGCTATGCCCCCTCACATATTAAGAGGGTGAATTTATGAGTTTTACCCGTTTACAGATATGGAATTTAGCTTTAGCCAAAGCAGGTATCTCAAGACAACTTGTCGATGACAAGGTGCTTGATTCACCGTTAGCTCAAACATTGCATAATTTATATGAACCTACATTGTTTTCTTTTTTAGAAGAACATTCCTGGAGCTTTGCTAAAAGGACTGTACCACTAACTTTATCAGACTATAAACATATTAAATGGGAGTTCTGCTATGAATATCCCGATGATTGCTTATGCATTAGAATGATAACCTCTAAGGCGTCTATAGATACTAAAGATGAAATACCAGTTTTATATGAGATTATTACTGATGAAAATACTGGCAGGCTTCTAATTGGAACT
>JAKOQC010000056.1 GCA_029778565.1 bacterium | reverse complement strand
TATCTTTTATTCATTCATCAAGGACTACGTGACATTTCTTTTGAGTGAAGGTTTGCCCATCAATATATGGGCGCTGGCTAAGAACCCCAACTTCCAGCAATTAATATCTCAGTATGTCCCAACTCATTACAGTTGGAACTTGTTCTTTGTTGGAGAGCTATTGATACTGATTGGAATGTTTCATGTATTTAGGTGCGCACAACCTAAATCTTAAGGTACTGCCCAGCATAACAGCAGAGTTAAGTGTAAAGAAGCACTCCTTTTCGAAGTCTTACAGGTACTAATTATATTGTATAAACCTTGATTTGTCATGCCGTCTAAGGCCCTGTCATCGTAGAAGTCCATGCAAACAAGCTAGTGAGAATGGATATACTGACCGCCTACGGGTAAGACTCTCCCGTTTCTTAGGAATAAAAGTTACTCCGATAACCAGAATGAAAGCCAAGATTCTAGTTCATATTGGATTGTATTTCAGTCATACGTAACCCAAGAGAAAGGCTGCGGCTTTTCGTTGCTGCTTTGAGGCTTGACATGTCTCCTTTGCTACCAGCCTGTATCCACGCGGTAACTCCGACAGGCCCTTCAAAAAGTCAACAGCATAGTAGATTGTTAATTTACCCGACAACTTTCCGGCCATTTGTCGAATACCCCTTATCCTGGGCGCACTATTATAAAAAGTCGTCAATGCCAATGTTCTGTTTAGATGTAGCGAAACCCCGCAATTTTACCTCCCAACAGCGTTTAATTTTCGCCAATTTAATAATGGGCACGTACCAGCAGCTTCTTTTACCAATGTGCCAATGCGCTTTCCAAGTTTGGGCAACTGATAATATGCGAGGCTTGATCACAAAGTAATGCCATGCAACAGAATAGTTATGTGTACCTACAAGCGTTCGTAATTTGGGGACTAAATAACTCTTAAAATGAAAGTCATTATAAATTCATGCACTAAGAGATTTTTAAGTGACCTGCATGCTTAGACAGGTTCTATTATGTCTCACGAAAG
>JAKOQC010000478.1 GCA_029778565.1 bacterium | reverse complement strand
CTATGACGCCGTACCTTTGGGGGTCCTTTACCCTGTAGCCGAATATCACGGCCCCTTCATCGAAGCGTGACGCCTTCCTCAAGGTCTCTGGAAAGCTGTGGCCGTAAAAGACGTTGTCTCCAAGGATAAGGCATACCTTGTCGCCGTCTATGAAGTCTTCAGCTATGATAAGGCTTTGGGCAATGCCTTCGGGCCTTTCCTGGATGGCGTAAGATATATTTAATCCAAGCCTGCTTCCATCCCTAAGTATCTCTTTAAACCTTGGGGTATCCTGCGGCGTTGAGATGATAAGTATGTCTTTTATTCCTGCAAGCATCAGGGTGGACAAGGGATAGTAGATCATGGGCTTGTCGTAAACGGGAAGAAGCTGTTTGCTCGTCACAAGCGTTGTCGGATAAAGCCTCGTTCCTGAACCTCCTGCCAGTATTATGCCCTTCATGGCGACCGTCCTTTCTAAAACTGTAAGATACTATATATTATATTATTGCAAATAACGGAAAGTATTATATCTTCTGTCTGTGGAATTACTAATATAACAAAATATGATAGAGCGTAAGTTATAGCAGATAAATTATATAATATCTTAACATCTCTATCTTTGATAATACCACTTACTATCGAGAATGCCATATAATTTAATATCAAAATATTTCTTATTATTCTTGTACAATTAACGTTTAAGATTAAAAAAGGCATGTATATGAATAAAAACAAGTTAACATAGTACATTAAGGTAATAAACTTAATAATATTATCGTAATGTGATGGATTTAATATATTTGTAGTATATCTTTCATATAATATCTTAGAAAGTACAATCATAACAAAAGATGAAACTTGTAAATAACAAAATAGTATCCAGCCCCAATTTGTTTTACTTTCTAAGTAAACTAAATATCTACCGTTACTTATACGCCCTATGAAATTTTCAATATATGAACCTAATATAGGAACATTTTTATCGTTTAATAGGAATATTACGCTTAACAATATTGAACATATTGCCAAATAATAAATAAATGTATTCTTATTTTTTGGCTTAATTAATATCATGGGTAAATATACAATAAACATTCTATGTATCGAAGTAGCGATAAGTAATAAGACAATGTACTTAATTGTAGCATATAATCCATCATTCATTAGAAATCTAACTGAATATATTAGTATTGACATAGCAATGAAGTTTCTAATCTGTATCACATCAATAAAGTATGGGTATACAAGATAGAGCAAATATACATAACTGTAATTTTTGCAATACAACTTAATAGTACTATGAATTAATAAATAACAACATAGCGAGATTAGGATTAAAAACCCTCTATAATTCAAGCCAAATAAGGAAGACAATTTCATCATTATGATAAATCCAGGTTCCATACCGGTGTTTCTTAGCGTAGGTACACCATTTTGTATTTTTGAATATAGATTTGAATATGCTCCATAATCAGGGTTCATGGTGTTACCCCAAAAAAATAGCCACATAAATAACAATATAAACATGGCTATAGCTTTGTCATGCTTTTTCATGAAGGCAAAAAGAAATTGCAAGAAATTTAACAACCCTGTGAAAGCATGTGCAGCCACACTAATCACCTGCAATTGCACTAAATAACCTTGCTTTAACCTAACCCTGCAGCCTGCTTGCGTAATTACGCTCTATCCATTTTTTGTATTCGCCCGTCTTTACGGCGCTTACCCATTCGCCGTTGCTTAAATACCACTTCACGGTCTTTCTTAAACCTGAACTAAATGTTTCCTTGGGCTTCCAGCCAAGTTCATTTCTTATTTTAGACGAATCCAAGGCATATCTTAAGTCGTGTCCCGGCCTGTCTGCAACAAAGGTGATTAAACTTTTAAACTCATCTGCCGGCCTTCCAAGCTCTTCGGCCAGGATTTGGCAGATTTCTTCTACCACCTCAACGTTTTTTCTTTCCTCGTTTCCGCTTATGTTGTAGGTCTCACCGAT
>JAKOQC010000477.1 GCA_029778565.1 bacterium | reverse complement strand
TCTTCGAAACTACCTTCACAAATCTCATTAGTAATTATTTTAATAATATTTTCGTTTTGTTCAATTTCATACCCTTTTTCTTTGGCTATATTTATTATGTTTTCTAAAACACTAACCGGAAAACCGATACTTACAATTTCTTTATTCACCTTTTTTATATATTGTTTAACCGGTTTGTATGCTTTAATGAACATACAAAATTGCCATGCACACTCTTCGTATGCTTTACAAAATAATGCTTCTTTAAATAACACTATCTCATTGGGAGCGTGTAAATAATTTAAAACTTTTTCTATTTCCATATTGTCAAAAAAATTCGACCGCCACAGGCGGTAATGGGCCCGGCCATCCGCAAGCGGAATGGCCGGGTAAATTGTCAAATTATCAGTCTCTCAAACAACGGACGCTAAACCCGTAGGCCTTATTGTTGGCGCTTTTTATGCTGCTGTTGCCACTGCTGAAGTACAAGTACCAGCCGTTAGTACTGCTGTTCTGTGTACTACTCCAGTAGTAGCCGTAGCTACCGCGACTGTAGAGAGAGCCACCGATGTAGCCCAGGTAACCTGCAGCATGTAGCTTAAGCACTGAATTGTAAGTCTCAGTATAATTATCCCAACCTCCGGTGTTATCTGCATTTACCCATTCTGTTTTAGTAGGTATACGCCATCCTGTGCCAAGTAATATGGTACATGGATCATTAGCAGGTAACCAATCACTGCTTTCATCAATAGATGAAATCCATGTTGTGTTAGGTGTACGATTAGTACCATCATGTTTATACCCCTGCTTACGATTAAACTGCCAATACCACCCCGCCGAAGCTTCAGTTGTATCGGTTGCAGAACTTGCCTGATTGCTTGCTCCTAAGTTTCGAGTAATCCAGCATTTATTAATATATGAAACTGTTCCATAAGTAACTGTCTTATTTACAGGAGCAACACTACCAGCAGTGTGAGTAACAGTCAAATTATCACCGCAGCTGAAGGTATTTACTGTAACTTGCACTGTTGCTGTATTTGAACAACCTGCTGTACTTGTCCCTGTTACTGTGTATGTCGTTGTGCTCGTTGGTGTTACTGTTATACTTGCTGTATTGCCTCCTGTACTCCAACTATATGTACTTGCACCACTCGCCGTTAGTTGTGATGATTGACCACTATTTATCGTTGAGGGATTT
>JAKOQC010000476.1 GCA_029778565.1 bacterium | reverse complement strand
TAGCAAAGCTGGCAGCGGTGACAAACTAGAGAAGATGTTCAGTATCTCCAACAAGACTGTAGTCTACGAAGAAGACAGCAAGAAGAGCACTTCTAACCTAGCAGCAGGCGATGTAGTACTCATGGTAGTTGAAAAAGGAACAAATGCCAGAGTAATTGAAAGACTTATCGACAGTGAGAAAACTAAGATACTAAAGGTAATCGATAAGGGTGGAGCTGGAGATCCGAGCGAACCGGGCGGACCCACAACTGGAACGGTAACTTATATTAACACTGATGGCTCAAGAATGGAAGTAGACGGAGTAATCTACAAACTAGATGCAGATACAATACTATATGATGTTGATAACAGCATAAAAGCAGTTGGTAATACAAGTATAAGACCTATACTAGCAGCTAACACACCAAAAGTAGAAAACATCAAAGTTAACAAAGATGGTATTGTAGAAAGCTTTAAGTTAGTAGCACCAGAAGTTGTAGATACAACTCTAGAAGTTAAAGATGCAGATGTTGTATTAGCATTAAACAACACAGCAAAAACAATAAAAGTTGAATACAACACAACAGTAGCAAAATTAAAAGCAGCAATAGCTACAAACGATGCAAATGCTTCATTTAAGGTGTTGCTAAGTGGTGTAGAAGTAGCAGATACAGTTGTAGTACCAACTACTGGAATGACAGTAAAAGTAACAGGAAAAGATGGAACTACAACAGCTACCTATACAGTAACTGCTAATCCAGGAACAGCAACTGGAATAACAATTACCGATCGTAATATTGCACAATTAAGCGGAACAACGATTTATCTAAATAAAGCAAATGTGACAGCAGGACAATTGCTAGCAGTAATCAAGACAGATGATCCCAAGGCAACAGTTAAGGCAGTAGACAGTTCTAGTGTAGAATTAGCAGCAAACCATGTATTAGTTTCAGGGGATAAAATAGTAGTAACAGCTCAAGACGGAACAACTTCAGCAACTTATACTTTAGACTTTACAAATGTGCCATCACCCAACAGCGGAACTAACATTAAATCAAAGGATTTAAATGTAGCAACAGTAGATTTAACTGCTAAGAAAGTAATATTTGCTGACACATTCAACTTAGCATCAAAGACTGCAGCAGAGATATTAGCATATGTTGAACCAGCAACAGCAGCAGATGCAGGCGCAACAATGAAAGTATTATTAGCAAGTACAGGCAGAGTTGAAGTAGCTCCAAATGCTACATTTAGACCAGGAATGGTAATAGAAGTAACAGCAGAAAATGGAACTAATAAACAAAACTACACAATTACAAGTGAAGCATTAGAAGATTTAGCGGCAGCAAAAACAGCTGTAGAAGGAGCAACTTATACATTAACTAAAGCAGATCATAACACAGACGCAGCAGCTAAAGCATATGTAGAAAGTGTAGTAAATGGATTACCAGCAGTAACTGGTAAAGGATTTACTGTAACTGTAACTGGTACTCATACACCAGCAGAAGCTACTGCAGATGGATCTTATGTATTTACAGTAAAACTAGCAAGAGCAGGTTTTGATGTAACTACAGCACCAAAAACAGTAGTAATACCAAAATAATTAAAAACCAGAGACCTTAACAAAGTTCTCTAAGATAAAGAAGGACCCCAGCGGAGAAATCCAAAGGGGTTCTTTTTATGTCTTTAGGTTGAGTGTGAGTATTCAGCACCCTGGTAGACTTTGATAGTTTGCTGGGGTGCTTTTTTTGGCTCTTTGTCAATAGTTGGGGTGGGATTTTTTGCAATCCCGCTCCATTACTATTTTTAAGCCTATTTTTGTATAATGACTGAGATGGATAGAGTTACATGTGTTTTAGGGTGCACTTAATAAACCTAGCTAAAATGTAGGCTTCTTACAGGTATTCATTTTTAAAATGTTTAGCTTGTACAGTGAAGTATTCTATTACGAAACCTATAAAAGTTTTTAAGTCCAAAGGATATTCGTTTTAATACCTTGATTTTATTGTTGAAACCTTCAGTTGGACCATTAGTATAACCATATTTAAATGCATTTTTAATTTCCTTATGCCATCTTCTATATGTAGCTGCACATTTTTCAAACTCTGGTATTCCAGAGCTTTCTGCATTTTGAATCCACTTAGCTAATTCCCTACATTGGTAGGAATATTTATCGCTTTGACAGATTTCATAAAACCATTCTTTAAGTTTATGGGCAATACGTA
>JAKOQC010000475.1 GCA_029778565.1 bacterium | reverse complement strand
TACAAATAGTTCTGGTGCATATCGCGCATTTAATATAAGAGATGGTGTGATTTTATCATCTTCCAGTTTTCCATCAGAGGTAAGAAGTAATAGTCCAGATATATTTTATGAGCTTAATGGTTCTAATCATAACTTATATATATCAAAGGATTTAATTCCTTCGTTATATAGATGGACTCAATACAGTGTGAGAATAGACTATACAACTAGATTTACAGGAATAGGAGGCTCGCTAGATATAACTGAAGATTATTTTTATTCAGATAAACTACGATATAGTGGTGATAGTTCTAAATTTTATTTTAATTATAAAGGTAGGGAGTTTGCGCCAAAATATTTAATTCCTAAAAACGGGAATCTTGTATACGATACTGAAGCATGGAGAATATACTCAGTTGTCGATTATAATACTTTTATACGCTTATACTTTGATGGCTACTATACTCGCACCCTCACTGAGTCTAGGGGTTCAGCTACTGGAAACTATGGGTTTTCCACGCTTAGCAGCGCTTTCCCAAGTAGTGGTGAGCAATCAGGTTATTGGTATGACGATAAGATTACTATAACATAATATAGGAGGAGTGTATATGTATAACATTATTTATGATAAAAAAATATTGTTTGAAGACGGCACGATTTTTGATGTTGCTGAATATCCGATTGAAACAGAACCTTCGATTTTTGCTAAAAGGGCATATCTTAAAGGAGAAAGTCGTGAAGTAATAAGAGTAACTGTTAGCGCTGATTATAACTCAGTAAATGAGAAATTTATTAATGATGCCAAATGGGCTATAAGACAATTCGACGTGTCACCGGAAGGCGAAATTCTTGACACATATAATGATTATGACAAATCTGATTATTGTGTGGTAGGCGATATTGTAAATCATAATGATGGACGCATAACTGTTTACATGGGAAAGAAAACAGAAGCAGAACTACTTACTGAAACGATTGACTTACTACTTCTTATGATGTTGGAGGTTTAATTATGGAAAACAAAAAAGTAAAAATTGTATATGAACGTATTAAATTCTTATACGAGAACGGCATGCTGACAGCGGATGCGGTGAGAAAAGCTGCATCAGAAGATCTGAAACTTATATCTCCAGAACAGGCAGAAGAAATAATAGCACTAAAACAAGAAGGCGCGGGGATAGAGGACAATTAAGCGTCTTAACAAAACGCCGCAGAAATTTATGCCCGGGCGCCGGCGTGAGGTGCTCGGGCAGTTCTATGGATGGAGGTGACGTGTAAAAGGGTGACAGCAGATGGCTAAAATCAAGATTGACCAGCTTGCCCGGTGAAACCT
>JAKOQC010000474.1 GCA_029778565.1 bacterium | reverse complement strand
TATCGTGGAAAAAATCTTTCCGAAAACTCTTCGGTCAACAAAAAAGCAGATAGGTGTTAAGTGGGCACACTGTGGATCTTAAATCATTACGCTATAAGCCCTGATATGTCCGGGGGCACCAGGCATTTTGATTTAGCCCGGGAGCTGGTTAAAAAAGGACATGAGGTTACAATTTTTGCTTCTGGCTTTGACCATCACACTTTTACAATAGTTATTGGGGGGAAGTTTAAAGATGTTTAATAAAATTTTGATTCTTGCTCCGCATACCGATGATGGGGAATTTGGTTGTGGTGGCTCTATAAATAGATGGGTAGGTGAGGGGAAAGAAGTTTATTATATTGCTTTTTCCTCTGCTGAAAAGTCAGTTCCTGCAGGAATGCCTAAAGATATTCTTAAAAAGGAAGTTCGCGAGGCTACTAGGGTTTTGGGTATTCTACCGAGTAACTTAATCCTATTTGATTATCCTGTTAGGGAGTTTCCATCTTGCAGGCAGCAAATTCTTGAGGATATGGTTCGGTTAGGAAACGAGTTAAAGCCAGATCTTGTTTTGCTACCATCCACTACTGATACCCATCAAGACCATCAGACTATTTCTCAAGAAGGATTCAGAGCATTTAAAAAAATTTCAATGATAGGCTATGAGATGCCATACAATAACCTGAGTTTTAGCACTAACTTATTTGTAGCTCTTGAAGAGAGACATGTGAACCAAAAGATAGAAGCATTAAAATGTTATAAGTCACAAGTCGATAGAATCTATGCTGCTGAGGATTTCATCAAAAGTTTGGCTAGAGTTAGGGGTACTCAAATAGGCATTGAATATGCGGAGGTATTTGAGGTAATAAGGTGGGTGATAAAGTGATGTCACATTCAAGGTCTACTTTTGAGAAAAAAGAGGAAGCAGTTGCTGAGATTATTAGGAGTGGCCATATAACCCAAAGAGAAAAAGGTCTCTGAATTTAAATGCGAATTATATTGGTAGAAGGTACGTCATAACAGCAAAGTTCCGAACTTAACCTTTTACACTTGTCTCTAGTTGTCTTGGACGTAAAAGAGTTAGAAGAATTTATAAGGTTATTGGCTATAGCTTATAGAATACAAGTCGGAATTCAATATGTGAAAACTCTTGAAGTCTTTCACTGGATTATTAAACAAATTAGATTTGCTATTTTTATACATTTTGATATATGAAGGAGGAGGTGTGAAGTGAGTAAAATTAATAAGATGGTAGACATAGAAGCAGTTTACCAAAATCTTTGGAAAGGAGACGATTTTGGGGATGTTTACAAATATAATCGCCAACATCTTTATGAAAAGCTGGTTAGTATTATAAAAGTATTAGATGTGACCACTGTTCTTGATATCGGCTGTGCATATGGTCAGTTAGTTAACATGTTGAACGACTCAGCAATAAATGCATTTGGTCTTGATCTTCCCATTGAAAAGCTAATGGATTTTCACTCGCTGTCGAAATATAGTGGTAAATTCCTATATGGATCCATCGCCGACGATGCTGTAGTTCTAAAAGCTTCTCAAATCAAGCCCGATTTAGTGTGCATAATCGACACGATGCGCTATCTCGAGCCTGAGGTAATAATTCATTTCATTGAAGCTACAAGACCTTTGTTTATAATTGTTAAAGAAGTGTCAAATTCATATCTTATGCGTTATAAGCGGCGTGACCAAAGTGATATTGGATTAATTTCTCCCACACAATTGTTAATGTTGTTTCCCAAATATGAAGCTTACAAGATTTATGTGAGCCGTTTCTTGGCAAATTTTGTAAACCCTGGAAAGGCTTTGATGTACCTTATAAATATGTTTTCGCCTACTTATTTATTGATCTTAAAAAGAAGAGAAGAAATCTGATGCGAGTAGCTATTCATCAGCCTAATTTTCTACCTTGGCTCGGTTATTTCTATAAAATGGCTCAATGCGATGTTTTTGTGCTATTAGATAATGTGCAGTATACTAAAAATAGCTTTATAAACAGAAATAGAATCAAAACTCCTCAAGAAGCAATGTGGCTCACCGTGCCAGTTAAAATCAAAGGACGTTTTGGACAGTTGATCAAGGATGTAGAGATAACTAACAAGGTAGACTGGCGGAAGAAGCATTTAGGAACTTTGGAAACAAACTATAGAAAGGCGGAGTTCTTTGAGCCGGTGTTCCAGAGCTTAAAGGCCATTTACTTTATTGGTGATTGGAATAACCTGTGTGAGCTTAATATCCGATTACTTGAATGGACACTGTCCTTGCTTAAATTGGAGAAGAAGTTGGTTCGAGCATCAGATCTCAATGTAGAGGGGGAAAGTACACAGCTGCTAATTAATATTGTGAAGAAATTAGGAGGCAATATATATCTTTCAGGGTTCGGAGGAGCTAAATATCAAGAGGAAGAACTATTTAAGAAAGCTGGTGTGACCCTGACTTATTATGCATTCGAACATCCTGTTTATCCTCAGTTATGGGCTGGCTTTGTGCCTAACCTGTCAATTATAGATCTGCTGTTCAACTGTGGGCCTGAAAGCCTAAATGTTATTCTGCATAATAAGGAGGATATCAAGTGAATCTCTGGATTTTAAATCATTACGCCATAAGCCCGGATATGTCCGGGGGCACCAGGCATTTTGATTTAGCCCGGGAGCTGGTTAAAAAAGGACATGAGGTTACAATTTTTGCTTCTGGCTTTGACCATCACACTCGCCAGTATCTTAAAATTAAGCCTGGAGAAAAAATGAGGGTTGAGGAATATGACGGGGTGCGTTTTGTCTGGGTTAATACTCTGCCCTACACCAAAAATGACTGGCGGCGGGTGCTGAATATGCTCTCCTATGGATGGCGAGTCTTGAGATGCTCCCGGGGTTTGCCAAAGCCAGATGCGGTTATCGGCTCTTCTATGCATCCTTTTGCTGCTCTGGCAGGATGGTGGCTCGCTCGCCGGTATAAAGCTAAGTTTATTTTTGAGGTGAGGGATTTGTGGCCACAGACAGCAGTGGATATGGGAGCAATGAAGAAAAATAGTTTACCCGCTAAGCTACTCTATGCCTGGGAAAAGTTTATGTACAATAAAGCAGAAAAGATTATTGTGCTATTACCATATGCTAAAGACTATGTGGCAAGCAGAGGCATAAGCCCGGAGAAGGTCTTCTGGTTGCCCAATGGTGTAAACCTGGAGAGATTCGACCATCCCGCGCCGCTCGAGGAAGGGTCGGAAGTTGCTGGAGTTTTTGAGCAATACCGTGATAAGTTTAAGGTAGTTTACACCGGGGCGCATGGAGTTTCAGATGGCTTGGATGTAGTAGTAGAAGCTGCACGATTGATTCAAGAAAAATCCGAAAATATCCATTTTATATTGATAGGTGAAGGTACAGAAAAGAGTAGGCTAAAGGAAAAAACACAGAGCTTGGAGTTAACAAACATTACCTTTTGTGAACCAATACCAAAACAGACAATTCCATCTGCACTGCTGGCCGCAGATTGTTTGGTGTTTCCTGTTCAAAACTTCAATATTTATAGTTTTGGCATAAGTTTTAATAAATCCTTTGACTACTTAGCCAGTGCCAAGCCTGTGGTAATGGCTGGTAACCCACGTAACAATATAGTACAGGATGCAAATTGTGGTATATCTGTTGAGCCAGACAATCCTGAAGCTCTCGCCGAAGCCATTGTTAAAATTTACGAGCTACCTGAGGAAAAAAGAATAGAGCTGGGTAAGAATGGCAGGCGATATGTGGAACAGTTTTATAACATCAAGAATCTGGCAACAAATTTAGAATCCTT
>JAKOQC010000473.1 GCA_029778565.1 bacterium | reverse complement strand
TGTATGTCGGACCAGTTGGCGCCGGCAAGACCATGGGTATGGTTGAGCGGGCGCTTCGGTTAAAACGCCGAGATGAAAATATAATTATTTGGAGCAATTTTGAGTTCGAAGGCGTTGACTATGTTTTTGAGGACTTGACTGAATTAGCTAATGTCCCTTCATATTCGATTATTTTGATTTCGGAGGGTGCGCTTTTCGCCAATGCTAGAGATTGGCGGGATTTCCCTGTTGGTGTCATTGAGTTACTAACTCAAAATAGAAAATGGGGCGACACTTCTGGTTGTCGACCGCCCGGCGTTATGCTCCTATGGGATGTGCAGGATCCACACATGATTGATACCAACGTCCGGCGCTTGACAAACCAAGTGGCGTATTGTACGTCGCACTGTGATTTTGGTAATGGTCCTCGTTTGATGTTACAGCATTTCTATAGACCTGCCGAATATTTTAATCGAAGTGACCCGACACAGAAGTTGAAGCGAAATGGCTTTTTCTTCTATATGGCTACCGATGGACTTCGAAAAGCATATAATACCTATCAGCGGTTGCAGGCTAAATAATTTAAAAGATAAGTTGATTCCGGCGGTGGGCGTCCCCTGCTTTTGCAGGGGCGCCCGCCGGCAATTAACTTGATTTTAATTAAACTTTAGCACAAAGGGGGAGGTAAATGGCTGATGAACCTATTATTTTACCAGATGATATTGTCATAGTGACGAAAATGAACCATATCGTTGAGGTTCAATTTATGGAAAAACTGAATAGGAATGCTCCAATTCGGAAGCTGAATAAAGATGAGTACATTAATTTAGGCACTGGTGAGATAAAGGAGTTTGAGCACTCAAAAACTAGAAAAGATAATTTGAACTCTTTGCGCCAGACTTTTAAGAAGTTGCGTTATCTAATCAACAACAACTTTGAGGGCAAAGGTAACGAACTGCATGTAGTTTTGACTTATGCGGAGAATATGACTGATACTGTAAGACTTTATAAGGATTTTAAGCGGTTTATGACCCGTTTAAGGCGGTATTCTTCAGTGCCTATTGATTACATTAGTGTAGTTGAACCTCAAGGACGTGGGGCGTGGCATATGCACCTATTACTGCGCTTCAATGGATTGGATGAGATATTCATAGAAAATCGTATTCTTGCTGAGATGTGGGAGCAAGGCTTTGTTAAAGTTAAATCATTAAAAAACGTTGATAATATAGGTGCTTATTTAACTGCTTATTTAACAGACATAGAATTAGATGAAGAAAATTGGATTCAAGTGTGGAATAAGAAAGTGAAAGAGGTGGACGGTAAGCGATTTATAAAAGGCGGTCGATTGCATCTGTATCCGCCGGGCATGAACTTGTATCGTGCGTCTAGAGGTATTAAATTTCCGGTCCGGAAAAAAATGTTGTATAAGCACGTAAAAGAAATAGTGGGTTCTGCTAGTCCTCATTTTGAGAAAACGTATTATATAGAATCCGATGATTTTAAAAACACTGTTTATTTTCAGCAGTATAATCTTAAAAGAATTGGAGCGGAGCGACGTCGGATCGGAGCGAGCGACGTCGGATCGGAGCGGAGCGACGTCTGATCGGAGCGAGCGACGTCGGATCGGAGCGGAGCGACGTTAAAAGATCCTCTCGGTTAGTAAGAGATTTTTTAAAAAATTGGGCTTGACAAGCTGTAAATATCTGGTTATAATTGGGCTGAGAATACATATAGGAGGTAATAGCATGTTAGTAAGTGGTATTTATATGGGTTCGAGGAAAATTAAAACTAGAAAAGGGGTTGATATGGAGATTTATGATTTGTATGATTCTAGTTTAGCTGGTTTAGTTCGTGTCATGTTACCGGCTGATTGTTTGCAGTCGAAAGGCGTTTCAGTTGGTGATTGTGTTATTATGGAAGCTAGGACCACGTCGCTTGTTTTTGGTGTTGCAGATACTGTAAAGGTGAAAAAATGATTGAACAATTATTAGAGGATGTTGTTCTTCTATTAGAGGATGTTGTTCTTCGTCTTGATAAAATTTTGTTTGCGCTTGAGTATGCTTACTTTCTTTTAAAAATTGGGTTAGCGTGTCTGGGTATCTATGGGTTGTATCGTGTATTTAAATATCTCGTTGGGTTTAACCGGGTTAACTAGTTCCCGTTAAACAAATACACTGGAAGGAGGTTTAGGTTGTGGAAAACGGTGCTTTGCAAGGTCTGGTAACTGTCTTTTCTAATATGGTCGATGAAATTATCGATTTTGTCGTCGGCTTGCTCCCGGTTACCGTTCCCCTGTTGATCATGGGTATCGGCATTCCGCTGGGCATTTACTACATCCGGAAGTTTGCCCGTCCTCGGGGGTAGCGGGGGTAATGGCACATGAGGCAGGAGAACGGTATCCTCCTGCCTCTTCCTCTTATCACAAAATAAACCAGAGAAACCAGAGAAACAGAAAAACAGAGAGACAGAGAACATATAATATAATATAGTATATCAGCAGTCGTCGAGTTATCCTGGGGAGTCTGTGGTTAACTCGTCAGACGTCGCTTTGCGACGTCTGTTCGGAGCGAGCGACGTCGGATCGGAGCGGAGCGACGTCTGATCGGAGCGAGCGACGTCGAGTTATCCACAGAATCCCCGTGGATAACTCGATATTCCTGTGGATAACTCCAGGAGTTATCCACAGGCAAAAAAAGGGGGTAACAGCATGCAAAGATTGATTCTCATTGGGCTGTGCTTGGCATTGTGCATCACTCCAGCCCTTGCCACTCCAGCCCTTGCCTATGACGGGTCCGGATTGCCGACATATGACGATGACCAGGATATGCCTAACCATGACCAGCCGCCGGCATTTAGCTTGCCATTGCCACAGCCACTGCCACAGTTTGACGAGCAACAACCAGAAGGTATTAATGTAGGTATTATGGCAAACCAGGCCAAAAAATGGGCGGATATGAAAATTGGTTTTATCAATGATTATTACACTGCATATCCTAATGGGTTTTCAGGGTGGTATGACTACGGGACTTATACAGCCGAACAGTCTGTCGGCTGGGATTATTTGCGCGAAATACTTG
>JAKOQC010000472.1 GCA_029778565.1 bacterium | reverse complement strand
CATAGCCCCCTCAGCTATCATGCTATTCTTTTCTCCTTTTCCTATCGGAACGAATCAATCGAATTATCTCTTGGTTCGTAGCCCCGATAGGAACAGACACGCCTTCCTTGCCTGCCAGCTCAAGTAGTTCATCCTTTTTCATTTGATTTAAAGTTTTATATTCCTCTCGTGGATCTTCTTGTTTAACTTCTTTAGCTTCCCCAATAGGCTTGAACCACTTTGGCACAGGCTGACCGTCGGGTACGACTACACGTTCACCCTTCTTGCGATATCTATGATTGAAGTCTAGACAATCAGTAGTAACCTCATACAACATATCAATCACCGCTAAATATTGGTCTGTGGGTTGTCAGTTAAGTAAATATCAAGCTTACCACTTGTTATACCTGTTGGGGCGATCTCTGCTCCGATATATCTTTTAACTTTCTCTGGTTTAGGAAGTCTGATCATACCAAAACAATATTTATCTTTGAGATTTGCAACTGGTACAGCTCCAGAAGACCAAAGAGTCTCCCAATTGCCAATGGTTGTATCGTTTTCATCGTTAGTTATTAATTTAACTTCAAGGCTCCCTGTACCTGCACACTCTGTTTCTACATAGGCCACAAAATACAATTCGTTTACAGCGTCACCAACTTCAACAGTATCTATTATGTTTTGAGAAAAACCAGCTGTTTTGGCTTCCTGCGCATCACTTAAAATTAAATTTTTATCTAGTATCAATCTTTACACCCCCTTATTACGCAAAATTAATATGAGACTCAGTAGTAAGTATTTTATCGCAACGTCTTATTGGGATGCCATCAAAAGTGAGTATCTTCTTCCCGCCATACTCATCAAGAGATAGGTAAACATTAGATTTTTCGCTAACCATTATCCTAAGCCACGTCCTGACTATTCTATTGCAATAAATAACAGGCTTACCAAGATTGACTTCAGGTATCGTCTCAACAGCTTGGATAAGTAACCTAATCAAATTTGGTGACGTATCTCCACTTGAAGCCCCAAACGTGGATAATGAATTAACATCTATATTGGCAAT
>JAKOQC010000055.1 GCA_029778565.1 bacterium | reverse complement strand
GCTTTTTTCATCCGAATAACCATTCGGATACCGTTTCTTCAGTTTTTCGATGTTTTCTGTAGCCACATCGCTTAAATCTATATCCAGAGTTGTTGCTATCGCTGCCATGTACCACAGCAGATCGCCCAGCTCTTCTTTTATCTCCGCTTTGTCAAGTGGATGAGCATGATAAAGATATTTCTTGAGTTTGTTTTGTAGTTCCCCAGCTTCGGATAACCCCAAAGCGTAGTCTGCCAGGTCATCCTCGAACGGTCTATTCGGTTTAAGTGTTCTGGCTGCTTGTTTTTGGTAATCTATAAAATCAATAATCTTCACCTTCTCACTCCTCCCTTATCTCCCGCATCTCCACATAAACCATAGGCGCATCAGAGTAATACTTCTCCACCAAACAACTGACGATCTGCTTGTCATCGTCATATGCAATCCCGTTCAGCGCGTCAGTAATTATCTTGCCTATGTTGTCCCAGTCTGGCTTTTTGGCTGGCCTTATTTGTCCTGCCTTCATAGCTTTTTGTATCTTCTTGCTGGCACTCTTTGGTATAGGCATATACGCTTCGATTTTTATTTTCACGGGACCATTGAGCAACTCCTTGCCAGCGTACTCTTTTAAGTAGCACTGCTTGACGTAAACCTCATAGTTCACAGTTTCTTTAGGAGTGTAGCTTATGCCATTTTTTAGCACTCGCGGCCTTTGTTTCCCCATCGGTTTGCCGGGAATAATAAAATTTCTGACGATCATTTCCGCTCCCCCTCACGTCAAATAAACATCCTCATATTTACTCTCTTGCTGTTCAGGACCAGCCCGGGATTTCTGCACCAACCACTTATCCACGTTCTTGTCATTACGAAGCAGGTATTCTAGAGTAGCATATACCCTGCCGGTTTTGTTTTGACCGGTCATATAGGGGTCAGAGTGCATGTTTATTGCGGCAGTCTTTAGTTGCTCAATGGTGTAGTTCTGAAGGCGTGTTTTGAGTTTCTCGCGGTAGATGCTAACTTTATGCTTTGTTCCAAACTGCGAATTATACCAATTCACAAAATCGGCATATATATTATTTTTATTTTGTTTAGTTTTGTTTTGTTTATTAATATTAACCTC
>JAKOQC010000054.1 GCA_029778565.1 bacterium | reverse complement strand
TTTTCCGTTTATATATATTGGGTTTGCTCCGCTATCTAACTTTTCCGTTAACTCGCTTAGCGTTGTCTTTCCATACACTAAATAAAACCCGTGCGCATTTCCCTTAACGGATTCATCTAGTTTACCGTAAAATCTTAATCCTTGTGAATAATCATCTGTTTTCTTTCTTATTGACACTCCTTCTAAGTTTGTTACTAATTCACCCTCAGCTCTTAGACTGAATGTATTTAGTAAAAAGAGTGATAAGAATACTACTAACAAGTTTAATAATATTTTCTTTTTCATATAAGCCCCCTATTAGTAAATGGTTATCAATACCATTATAACACATAATGGTATAAAACCTATAAAAAAACCACCCTCAAAACTGAGAGTGGTTTATTATTATTTAAGGTTTTTACATTCTTGCTTTAACGTCTGCTCTGAATGTGTTCATGCTCTTACCATATTTAGGGAACCATTGCATTGGGTCTGCACTCGAGCTTCCTAAACCTTTAGCATATAACTCACTATGACCCATTACTGAATAAGTTGTACAACTTAATCCATAACGTTTTAATAGGTACACTGTTAAGTTAACCATGCTATTGTAAACTGCATGGAAGTATGCTGAGTTAGCTGAAACGTTATAGTTAACCATTGTTGAACCACTATAGTAGTGACCAGCAGGTTCGCATATCTCAACACCAATGTGTGTATTGTTTGCTGAACCGCCTGCGTGCCAGCCTCTCATTGTCCATGGTAAGTATTGCCAGATTTCCTTATTATCTAAGAATGCGTGTACGCATGCATTTACTCCTGGTTTATTCCATCTTGTAAACCATGATGCTGCCATTACTCCGGGACATGCTGTAGTGTGAACGATAACACCCTTAACTGTAATCCATCTGTTAGCTCTATAACAGTCACTATTAGTCATATACTTAACCTTAATTGTTGGTGGTACATAACCGCTTGGTGGTGGTGGTGGAGTTTCGTTAACTTTCCATCTTGCATAGAACACTTGGTTACCTGTTGCGTTAGCTGCAATTTGTGTAACTTTAGTTCCTCCTGTATTTGCTGTATACCAACCTTCAAATGTATGACCGCTTCTTGCTGCTGGTGGTAAGATAATTGCTTGTGAACCACCAGAATATTTAGTCGGATTAATTGGGTTTGGTGTTGCATTCATATCTGCATCTGTCCATGCACTACTTGGCTTAACTCCGCCTAAGTATTGTTGTAATCTAATACAGCCTGTATATGGACTTGCCCAGAAGTTTTGATCAGGGTTACCCTTCTTAACAAAGTTAACCATGAAGTCTGCGAGTGGTTTCCACTTAGGTCCATAAATCGCATGACTTAGGAAGTATTCATTATTACCTGATTTAACATTTGCTGCATAAACTTTCGCTCTATAATCTTCATTTGTGAACCATAAGCCTTTATAACCGCTTGTCTTACCAGCACCATGTTTGAACGCTGCTAAACTTTCACTTGGTCTTACAAATGAATATAAGTCGTTTAAGAATGCTTCAGCTAATTGTGATTTGCTAAACTTAGCTAATGCTCCGCTATTTAAATTAAGAGTAATTGTATATGTTGGTTGACTCCACTTGGCGTAATATTTCTTATTACCTGTTGAGCCAGCTGCAATCGCTGTAACTTTACTGCCTGAGAAGTCAGCCGCTTCATACCAACCTTCAAATGAATATCCGCTTCTGCTTGCCACTGGTAATGTAAGTGGTAATGCATTTGGATTATATTCATATGGTGCAGTTGCTGATAAGCCGCTTGGCATTGCTGCCATATCTTCATCTGTCCAAGCTGGACCTGGTTTAACTCCACCTAAGTATTGTTTCATTCTTAGACAACCTGTGTATGGGCTGCTCCAGAAGTCTTGATCAGGGTTACCAACTTTAACGAAGTTAACCATAAAGTCTGCGAGTGGTTTCCATTTTGGTCCATAAGTTGAATGGCTTAAGAAATAGTTGTTATTTCCAGATTGAACATTCGCTGCATAAACTTTCGCTCTATATTCTTCATTACTGTACCATAAGCCATCAAATCCACTTGTTCCTGAACCATGTTTAAATTGTACTAAACTTTCAGTTGGTCCTACAAATGCGTATAAGTCTGCCATAAATGCATCAGCCATTTGTGTCTTATTAGTATAACCCGCAAAACCGCCGCCATTTAATACATATTCGATTGTGTAGTTAGTTACTTTAAGTACTTTAAGCGTGAATGCTTTTGTATCAGTAACTGAACCAGACTTAATTGTTGCAGTTAATGTAACTG
>JAKOQC010000053.1 GCA_029778565.1 bacterium | reverse complement strand
ATAACTTTGTCGTAGATTGTTCTTGAGGTCTTCGCAAACTCATCATAAACAACCTTTTCGCTCAACACTTTTGCATTACTTGCGGCGGCGGACGATATAGGCATTACGGTGGAGATGTCGTTCCAGTCAAGCGTTTTGTACATAAGCACATTTGCGAATGTTGTAATACTTCCTAACGAAGTTATAGAACTGCTTATGGTAGGTACTATATGCTTAAAGCTTTCTGTAAGATAATCAGATGTTGTCCCACGATAGGTACTTGATAATAATTTTGCGACTATAGAGTTGTATTTTGCGGCTTGTCTAAAGTATAATTCAACTTTATTTGTACCGCTACCGCTGCTCGTTGTGTAGGTAGCATATAAATTGTCTATTAAGGTATCGTTACCGCCAATCATTTCTACCCTAAACAGGTTAGCACTTCCCGAAGACTGTGTGACGAAGTGAACAGTAATTATAGCAGGATAAATTGCGACATTGATTCTGTTATTATCATAAAAAAGATACGTACCAACAGCCTCTTGCCACTCTCCACTAATTTCAGCTTCACCGAACTTAATATACTCTTCCAAAGTTGAAGCTGAGCCACCTAATACCACAGCATCTCCTAACCCCAACTGCACTTTTCGCCAACCGGCCCAACTATGTGTGCTTCCGACCGTACCAGCTAATCCACCAACATAAAATCTCTGTTGCACATTGTTGTATACCTTCCTGAACGCAAAACAAGTTACCCTATTATTGTTTACTTTGAAAATATGAATTTGTAAGTCTATATCAGGATAAACTGCACTTGACCCAGTAATCTCGTATGATGCTATGCTATTGTTTGCCATAGCCGTAATTACAGTAATCATATCAGTGTCTCTCGTAAAAGTGGGGTCAATATCTTGCAATGAGTGGTACACCCTTGAAAAACTACTTTCTTTTAACAACTTATCACTCGGTACTGTATTAGTACTTGTGCTTTGTACTGTACTAGGATTGCTAAATGCGTGGGGCTTTAGGTCGGCGGTGTTGGCTTTGTTTCCAACTTGTTCAATTATCGCCGTTAGCTCATCCACTACAGCCTTCTCGCTTAAAACTTTGTCATTGCTTGCCAATCCCGAAGTAGGCACTACTGTAGATATGTGCGT
>JAKOQC010000052.1 GCA_029778565.1 bacterium | reverse complement strand
ATTTAAAAATCAATCTTTATCAGGTGAAGATTTAGAACCAGTTAATTTTGAAGATCAACCTGATTTTATCTTTCGTAGAGCCCTTTACTTCACTTTCACTAGAGAAGGAACAGGGACTATTCCTTTACCCGCTTTACAAAATATTGAAGTTCATCCCGTTTGAAAGGAGAAAAGATGAATGGCAGGAATTGTTATTAATGGCGTTACTATAAAGAAACCTGGCGTATACTCCATTGCTGATGTCAGTGCTATGGTAGCTCCCAATCCCAATGCTAGTGGAATTATAGCTGCTATAGGAA
Organism: bacterium; assembly: GCA_029778565.1. Lineage (GTDB taxonomy): Bacteria > Patescibacteriota > Saccharimonadia > CAILAD01 > BJGX01 > JAHFOQ01. The sequence goes on along the minus strand of JAKOQC010000052.1, from coordinate 2,668 downwards.
CTTGCCGAGGAGGAAAACCATTTGAAGTATATCACTTTACCTCTCCTCGGGAAATGCTGGCTACTTTAAAGCAAGGAGAATTAGCTGATTGTATTGGACTAATGTATTCTCCCTCTGGAACTGGTGGAGGAGCTTATGATGTTTTAGCTATTAGAGTAGTTGGTGATGGTTATTCTCAAGCCAGTGTAACATTGAATGATGATGATTCTCAACCTACTTTAAAAATCACTGCCCTGGATTATGGTAATATTGGTAATTTCATTAGAGTAGGAGTATATGATGGAACTTCTTCAGGAAAGAAAATTACCATTCACGATTATTACAATAATATCCCTGTAGAAGTATTTGATAATCTAAAAGATGCTTTTAGTATTCAATACACAGGAACAGCTGATGCAGCTAGTTTAACTATTACCCATACTAATAATGTAGCTACTGAGATTGCTTGTGTAGTACAAGACCATCCTGAAGAGGGATTTGTCTTTGATTTGACTTCTAATGATTACCTAACTGTAGGACAATTAGTCAGTGCTATAAACTCTCTTCCTAATTACACCTGTGCTCTCTCTCCCTATATCCCTGATGGAGACTTACCTACTAGTTACTTAGATGCTATTGTAGGCCAAGATATCAAAACCCCTGCTTATACTGCTACAGCAAAATTAGGAACTATTATCTATGCTTTAGAAAAATCTAAAATTGTTAGAGCCAGTAAAGCTACAGCTTCAGCAACTCTTCCCCCTGCTAATACTGATGAGGTTCCTCTCTCAGGAGGTAATGAAGGAGCTGCTCCTGATGTAAATGATTACAATACTGCTTTAGCTCTATTAGAAGGTTATGATTGCAGATTTATAGTAGTTACCAGCACTGATGCTGAAATTCAATCGACAGTTATGTCTCATGTCAATAATATGAGCAGTATTAGACACCGCAAAGAAAGACGAGCTATTTTTGGTTTAGATCCCGCTAGTGCTGCTGCAGACTATAAAGCTCGGGTTATGGCACTCAATTCTCATCGAGCTATTCTAGTAGGACCAGCAATTAAAAAATCAGTTAATGGAGTTTTAACTTCTTTCCCTGGTTACTACTTAGCAGCTATGACTGCTGGAACATTAGTAGGAATGGATCCTAAAGAAAGCTTAACTTTTAAACCCGTAGCAGTGGAAGGGCTTACTCAGAACTTCACTCAAGCCGAGATTGATGATTTAATCACCAGTGGTGTAACGGTAGTAGAATACGATGTTAGAAAAGGTTACCGCTACGTTCGAGGAGTTACTACCCATATATCGGATCAGAATTTAGCTAAGATTGAAATAAACTGTGCTGAGGTTATAGACTTACTTACCCAAGATATCAGAACAACTTTAGAAGACCGCTACATTGGTAAGCCTATGTATTATGGAATAGAAAAAGCCATCAGAGACACTGTAATATCAACATTAGATAAATGGTCTAAAAATGGTGGATTAGTTGGTAGTGATACCGTTCCTGCTTACCGCAATGTTAATGTTATACTGGAAAATGGTGTAGCAATTGTATCCTTCGAAGCCAGCCCTATTATCCCATTGAATTACATCGTAGTAGAAGAAACCTTCTCTCCAGCTTATGGTTGGACATCAGCGGTTTCGATATAGATAAAGGAGGATCTAAATGGTAGAAATTAACAGATATTTAACCTATGCCGATACATATTATTCCTACCATCAACCAGCAGAGGGTAATGTTCATAAAACTCTAGCTGGGCATGATGTAATAATTAAATTAGGTGGTGTAGAGGTAGGAAGAGCCCAAAGTATATCAGGAACCCGAGACTTTGGTATAGAACCAGTTATGGAAATAGGTTCTATGAAGCCTCAAGAGTTTGTTCCTTTGAGATTTTCAGGATCAATTACTTTAGAACGCTACTTCGTCCGCAACGATGACCTAATGCAGGTTCTCGACAGAGCTGGAATTCCTTTTGATTTATCTCAAGAAGGGTACATTCTGCTCCATAGTATAACTGGGTTTGAGATAGAAATTAGAGATAAATATACTCAGGACTTAATTAGATCCTACCAAAATTGTGTATTCTCTTCTTCTGATGAAACCATAGCTGCAGCTGGTATTGCTGGTGAACGAGCTACTATTGTATACTCTGAAGCTCGAAGCAGTACTTCCCCTGCATAGGAGTAGGTGAATTATGGCTAAAGAAAAACTAGAAAAATTGGGGCAAGAGATTCTCCTTGATAGTGAGCAAACTCATGAGTTTGAAATAGATAAAAATGGCTATAAAGGAAAGTTCAAATGTAAAAACCAAACTGTAGCTGATACTTTAAACATCATTGCTTTGTCTCGAAAGATGACTTCCAAGATGGGTTTGGCTGCTGGAGAAGATCCTCTTTATGAGCAATTGGTTACTGAAATAGCTACTCTAGAAACTTTACTAATAGAAAGACCTGATTGGTTTAAAGACATAATGAATTTCAGTGATTGGGAAGTAATTCACGAAGTGCATGAGGAGGTTGTAAGATACATCAACTCCTTTCGCCAACCTGAGGGAATTAGTTCCTGAAATTGTAAAGCTTCCCCTGTTTGAAAATCTCTGGTGGGTGATGGATCATTTTAAGATCCTCCCCACCAATCCTGATTTTCAAAGACTTACCTCTACTCAAGTTTATATGCTGATTTT
>JAKOQC010000471.1 GCA_029778565.1 bacterium | reverse complement strand
GCAATACAAGATAATCTCCCGGTTATTATTGATGCAGGCGTTGAAATAATAACTAGCTTGCTAAGCGGATTAACTGACATGTTGCCTGATCTGATGGATATGGCCTTGACAATTGTTATGGTACTCATGGAGAGCATAATTGACAATGCCGAAAAGTTAATCGATGCAGCAATAACAATAGTTGACACCCTAATAGCCTTTATAGCAGACAACCTAGACATGATTATAGACTTTGCTATTGAGATAGTAATGGCCATTATAACTGGACTTGTAAACAACCTAGACAAGCTTATAGATGCAGCATTAAAACTTGTTGATGCTCTTATAACAGGGTTGCTAAATAATATTGACTTACTTATAGATGCTGCTCTAAAGCTTGTAATGGCTGTTTCTATGGCATTGATAGACAACATAGAACTAGTAATAAATGCTGCAATAAAATTGGTATTGGGAATAGTCGAAGGGTTAATAAGAAGCATACCCGAACTGGTGAATGCAGCCATTAAGCTAGTATTAGGCATAATAGATGGATTATTGAAAGCATTGCCCCAGCTTGTTGCAACCGGTGTAACCCTTATCATGAATATGATAGGGGCTATGATAAGACTGCTCCCACAAATATTATCACTTGGGATTCAATTGGTCGGAGAGTTAGCCATAGGTATTATAAAAGCTGTTCCAAGAGCATTAAGTGCTGTTGCATCGTTAGGAAAATCAATATGGGAAGGCTTAAAGAGTGCTTTTAAAGGAATTAGTCAAATAGGTTCTGACTTAGTAAAAGGCTTATGGAATGGTATATCTGATGTAACTGGCTGGATATTAAACAAAATCAAAGGCTTTGGTCAGTCGGTGATGAATGGTATCAAAAAGATATTCGGCATTGCCTCACCCTCTAAGATTATGAGAGACGAGATTGGTAAGAACCTAACTCTCGGAATCGGGATTGGTTTAGAAGAAGGCATGCCCGAGTTGCAAAGGGATGTGGATAAAGAATTAAGCAAATTGACATCCAAGATGAAGGCTGCAGTGGAGTTTGAATCTTCTACAATAGGAGCTAAAATAAGTGCTGGAAGTAGCGTGGTAAAAACAACACAAAACATTATTAATAATGATAATGGTATAACTCAAAATATTAATATAAATCAGCCTGTAGAATCTCCAAGTGAAATAGCTAGACAAATTAAGAGAGTAGGGAGGGAGCTTGCTCTTGGATACTAAGTTTTTAGATCTAAAATTCGAAAGCAATAACAGAGTATTAAAAATTGGAAAGGGCAAGCCTTATAGACTTTTAAGTATTGAAGGAATTGAAAGCGGAGAATATGAAATTTACACAACTGATAATGTAATGGGAGACGGAATTACAGTTACTAATAGAAGGATAAAACATAGATCAATAATATTAGAAG
>JAKOQC010000470.1 GCA_029778565.1 bacterium | reverse complement strand
TTAAGATTCAAACCTGATATTACAATATTTGTAGCTGACTATTACCCTGTTCCCGATCAAATCAGACAATACAATGCTACCATTCCGGGAGTTGTTCAGGAAAAAGCCAACGCCGGAAAAAACGTATATTTTGTTAAGCTAAGTGATATAAACTTAAATCATAATACTGATATTTCCGGTGACCGTTTACACCTAAGCCCTACCGGATACAGTAAAGTTGCTACCATTTGGTTTAACAGCACCATTGATATATTAAAACAATTAGCCGGTGGGAATTCAGGCGGCCCAGCTCCTACACCAACCAATACTCCTGTTCCTGAAAGAAGTGCATTTTCTAAAATAGAAGCTGAAGAATATACTTCAAAAAATTCAGCAACTATGGAAGAAATAAATACAGTAGCAGGTGGAAAAGGTATTGGCTATATTGAAAACGGAGATTCGCTGACATTTAAAAATATAAATTTTGGTAATGGCGCTACCGGATTTACTGCATATGTTGCATCAGGCATCACAGTTCCAACAAGGATTGATATCAGGCTAAACAGTACTACCGGAACTCTTTTAGGTACTTTAGAGGTTTCATCAACGGGAGGCTGGAATGACTATATTGAAATGTCCACATCTATAAATAGAGTTACAGGAAAAAATGATATAGTACTGGTGTTTTCAGGACCTGTAAATATTGACTGGTTTGTATTTTCAGAAAACAGTTCTATTCCTACACCAACTACTTCACCTGCACCTACATCTACACCTATCCAGTCAAGACCAATTAAAATTATGCCGGTAGGTGACTCATGTACTGCTGGTATAGGAGACCCCAGTAACGGTGGTTACCGTACCGATTTGTATCACCACTATACAAATGCCGGACTAAACGTCCAGTTTGTAGGTTCACAAACCGGGGGACCAAGTTCTTTGCCTCAGAGAAACCATGAAGGACATTCAGGCTGGACAATTCCACAAATTGCAAGCAATATTGACAGATGGTTAAATACCTATGACCCT
>JAKOQC010000469.1 GCA_029778565.1 bacterium | reverse complement strand
CTCAAAAATGCCCGTTATCCAATCTGTCAACTCAAACCTGCCAATTTTTTAAGCTCAAACTTAACCCCAGAATCCCCCCTCGATATGTTCCTGTATACGCATTTTGCCCTTTTAGATCGAGTAGATATATTAGATGCAATCCCGCAAACCCAGTAAAATCAAGACTTACAACCTTGACATCAATACCACGCACTCCACGTGCTACGAATAAACTCAATATACTGCCTACTTGCTTGATCGGACGCCTGATCGTTTGGAACACGATCTACATAATTCTTTTTACGGTTTGTAACAACTGGACCGGTGTTTAGCAGACCACTCTCCAATATGCTTACGAGATAGCCCTGACTGGACTTCCAGATGCCATTGGACCGCTTAGCCTGCTCGGTTATTTCTATTGCCTTTTTTACCTTCCCCAAATCCACTTCGGCAGATAACCTTCTCGCCACGTTTTGCGAAATACCATAATTGACTAGAAGATTAAAAACCGCATCATCCTGTTGTTGATCTTCTTGATCGCTTATTGATCTTTCTTGTATGTGTGCATCCGGTGCACTACCCCCGTGCGTGTCATTCACCACCCCTGGTGAACCTGATGCACTACCCCCGTGCGTGTCATTCACCAGGCAAATGTTCGATTGTGCACCTGATTCACCACTTTTTTCTACAACCGCTTCAAAAGACTGATTTTGATATGGTGCATCATGTGCACCACTTTTTTGAACCGCCGCATCACGACTGGAGCAGCTGACATTGTTAATAAAATAAATGTTCTTGCCCGATGGCCCGGGCTTGGGCTCAGAGATTAAACCTTTTTTAATCAGGGAAGATATCGTATTGATCGCCTGGCGACGGGAACAGCCTAAAGTTATGGCTATCTGGGAATAAGATACGCACGCCTTTGTGTTTCTACCGTCGGCCCGGCGCACCAGCACCAGGTAGACCATCTTCTCGTAAAGGTTTAAGTCCTCACGGTCAACCAGGGAGTTCTCCGACCAAAACCAGTTGCCTTTCTTCCGCTCCTCCGTTTTAAAGACATAAGTGTTGGCACCGTAGGTTCCAGACATGGAAATATTATTTTGCTTCACGACCAAACCTTTTGCTTCCAAGACCGATACCGCTTCCTTAGCCTTCCTAATCGAACACCCTGCACCAGACGACAACTCTTTATATGAAACTGTAGCTTTGGTGTTATGGCCATCTGCGTGCCGCGCCAGAACCATATAGATCATCTTGGCATATATGTCCAGATCAGTCCGGTCAAGTATGTAATTATAAGACCAAAACCAGCCTTTTTTTCGATTATCTTGAATCAATAGCTCGTCCGGTTTCATCCTGCTTCCTCCCTTCTTTTTTGACATAAAAAAAAGAAGCCCTTAACGGGCCGCCTTGATTTGTCTATAAAAATCTATAATTAAAGCACAGCTTTTAACCGTGCATCATAGTGTTCAGGTTCATCGAATTTGATAGGGTAGCGGTCTTTATCTTTTGGATCTCCAAAAACGAATTGCCGACCAATTGCCGACCATAACACCAGATAATACATGAAACGACATTTAACGACACACAACAGATGATAAAATATTAAATCTAATAAAACCTTCCCGGCCATAATAAATATAAGCATTTATGAGACTGCGCTATATAGCATGATACTTTTTAATAATATTGAGAAGGCATAAATAGCCTATAGCCGGAAAACTCCAAAACCGTAGGTTGCGGGTTCAAGTCCTGTCTCCCCTGCCATTTTTCTTAATAAACACAGGGCTTTGCGCCCATGGTAAAAATAGTAATGGTGACTTGTCACCATTTTTCTCTATTTTATTGAGCATCAATTTGGAAACACTTTGGCGATTTTATAACTCTTTATCTAGTTAATTAAGATTTATTCATTTTTTTCAT
>JAKOQC010000468.1 GCA_029778565.1 bacterium | reverse complement strand
TGTTATTACTATGGTTTCGCCCTTTGCCGCTGTCTTTATGTACTCAATATTGAATAGTGGGGCCGTTCCCCTTGCGTTCTTATATTTTGGCTCCTGGTCTTTCATTAAAGCCCTGGCTGTATAAAATACTACTTCGCCGTTGGCCCATACCGGCAATATTGCCCGCTTCCCGTCCTCCATATCGGCTATACATAGCTTGTACTTTTCAATTAGCCCCTTGGGTACGCCTCTTTTTATGAAGTATGCCTTTTCTTGTTCTGTCTGCTTGTGATATAATTCATTTATCCAGGCTGTATAATTTGCGGCTTGGCCGGGTGCTTTCCCTTCTGCTTTGGTCGGTCGATGGGGCTTAGCACTCTTTTTATTTTCTCTAAAATCTTCTTTGGCCGTTCTTAATGGCTCCCCTGCTAATTCGTGTAACCTTTCAAATGCTGCCTCTTCGGTCAATCCTTCTACCTCCTGCAAAAACTTATATATGCTTCCGCCCTGGCAGCAACCACTAAAACTTGAATAACTGTTTGTTTCCGGGTATATAGTGAAATGATCGTTATGGCCGCATACCGGGCAAGGGTTCACCCGGTAAGTTTTACCCTCTTTTTTTATGCGGCTGTGGTCGATTAAGGAAAGAATACTTACCCTGCTTTCAAGTTCTGAAATTTTCATTTTATCCCTCCGTATAGAATAATTATTTTTGGTTATGCTAATTATAGCAAATGGCCCGCTCTTAAAGCGGGGCCATTTTGCGCATTAAAAGTACTTAATAGTACTTAATAGTATTTAGGAAAATTCACCCTTGAAAAGCTCAGTATTTTCAAGGGTTCTTGGACAAGCATCTACACCGCTACCCCCCCAAATCTACACCGCTACCCCCCCAAATCTACACCGCTACCCCCCCAAATCTACACCGCTACCCCCTCTTTTTGGAGCGTTTTTTATTCGTATCATCTCCATTAAGTGAGTTCTTTTTGCGCTGTGTGAGCTTTGCAACGTCCGGGTAATCTACCCATGTAATAACTACACTTGAAGTTATAAACTCGTTGTAATTGGTTGGCTGCTCTCCGGCATAATGCCATTTAATACTTTGGATTGCGTCCATATCTCTTTCAAAGGGTTCAAGTATAAATTGAGTAAACCTATAGTTTACATCTTCGTATTTTGGGAATGTAGGGCTTGAATTAACCAGGGTTTCAACGCCTATAATGTTCTCGTTGGGCTTTCCTAAATTCATGCGCTTATGCTCTGCTATCCTGCGTATAAAATAGGCTGTATGCGGGTTATATCTGTCACGTGTCGAAAAGTATTCTTTGGGTATAAACATGAATTGATTTTCTGGAATTGAGG
>JAKOQC010000051.1 GCA_029778565.1 bacterium | reverse complement strand
TTAGGTGGAGCGTTAAGGCTTAGGTTATTATTTGCAGCATGTACGACTATTGTAAGTGTTATATTGATACATTTGCTATATAAAGATCCAATACTACGCAATGCAGTTTATTATATAGTTATTCCTACCGTTTGGGGTGGGGCATTACAAGGCGTCGGTGTTGCATATTTCCAAATGATCGAGGAAATGCATTATGTTGCGGCAATAAGAATCTTTTCGACAGTTATCACTGCAGGATTCCTTTTGCTCGGAGTACTGTTGCAGTGGCCATTGTACCTTTTGGCGATCGGCTATGGTATGTCGTCGTTGATTGGGGGTATCGTAAGCACCAGATTGGTAGTGCATCGAGTGCCTTCGATTGGTGGGTTTCATTCAGGTTTGTTAAACAACCTTATGGCGTTTACTCTTGGGGGACTTTTAGCGATGTTGATACCTCAGATGAGCTTGCTTGTACTGCAGAGAGTGACGACCTTAAAGGAAGTTGGATATTTTTCGGCTGCCTATCGCATCCCCGGATTACTATATCAAATTCCAGGTACAATTGCAGCTGCATTTTATCCAAGGCTCTTTTACCTTGGAGCCGTAAACCCAAATGAGCACGTTAAGCTTTCGGGACGTGAACTTAAATTTATGAGTATAGCAAGCGGGGCATTAGTTCTTCCATTTGCATTTTATCCTGATGTTGTTATAAAGATACTTTTCGGTCTTGATTGGGTTCAGGGTGGAAGCCCAGTCTTGGCAATTTTAGCATGGGTTGTGGTATTTCAAGGCATCAATTTTCCGATGGCTGATGCTTTAACTACAAAAGGTTTTCAAAGCATACGCACTGGAGTTCTTGTCATCGCTACTATTTCTGGGATTCTTGCTTATATTACCCTTGGGTCAAGATTAGGAGCTATTGGTGGCGCTGTAGCTGCATTGATTGTAGAGGGAGTTATGTTCTTAGGCTACACAGTTTTTAACTCGCAGGGATGGCAGATTTTAAAAATCGGACTACCCACATCAATGATTGCTTTGTTTTTAACCACACTATTGACAATTATATTAAAATACTTAAGTATAAGTCATTGGATAGGCATTGTTTCGGCACCAATTTTATATATTTTTTTAGTTGTAGTGATAGATCCCGAGGTAAAGGCTGAAATTAAACGTAGTTGTATAACTTTATCGCAAAAGTTAGCAACTATTGGAAAAAAGGATATTTGATTTTATTCAAGGATTATAGCAAAATTAGCAAATATTTAGAAAGAGGGTAAGGTGGCTTGATATGGCAGATACCAACGATTTGGTTTCCATTATCGTTCCTGCATATAATGCTGAGAAATATATTGCAGATGCGATAGAGTCGGTGCTGCGACAAACGTATCCTTATTTTGAATTAATTATAGTTGATGACGCTTCAACAGATAGAACGGCAGAAGTAGTCCAATCTTTTAGTGACCAGCGCATAAAGCTGATTCGACACACTTCCAACAAAGGCCCGGGCGCCGCAAGGAACACAGCGATAGAGGCTGCAAGGGGCAAATGGATGGCTGTTTTAGATGCCGACGATCAATGGAAGGCCAATCGTTTG
>JAKOQC010000467.1 GCA_029778565.1 bacterium | reverse complement strand
TTTAGCATACCAAACACTACATTACCAAACGATGGTGTTAAAAACACTTTGCTAGTATTAACAAATACAGAATTCTCACTTATAGTTAAATTTGTACCTTTAACTACAAAATCTATTCTATCATTACTAACACTTATATACGTATCTTTAACATATCTATCAGGATAAATCCGTTTATTAGGTACACTGTCTCTTTTTTTAATCTAATTAATATAATCTAGTTTAGTCATTATATCACCAACGGTTTAGATTTAGCTACATACGGTAATTTAGTATTCTACATTTCTTGTATATAATCGTCAGTCCAAATCACTGTGCCGTTGTCTCTACGGTATTTGCCGATGAAAATGTTTGAAAATAACCCATTCAGTGGTCGATTATAAGCATGGTCCGTACCTACATATATAACTTGGTCAAAAGGATTAGTAAAGGCTCTAGTTGTACTTCTTGTATATGTGTTATCTTGTGTTAACATTTTAATAGTCATAAAATCGCCATCTTTTATAAAGACGAAAAAGCTCCAATTTTCTACCTCTGCTCTGGTATAAGCAGTAGAAGTACTGCTTATGCTTTGCCCATCAGTTGTAAATATTTTCAAAACATTTTCTGTATGATTCAACCATACCCCAAAACTACTTCCATTTTCGGTATAGTATTTACCTACACAAAATAGATGTGTCCAATCCCTCCATCCATTCACTTTGACCCATCCAGAAATAACCAAATTGCCTATATCAAACGGCATTTTTATTTTGATTTTTCCACTTGGTCTACTCCCGTCTACAAAAGACGTGGCGAAGGGTTTTTGTTCTAATTGCTGACGTGCAAACAGTACATATCCCGTAGTAAAACTTGTCTGTATATGTAATAATATTCTACTACTAGAACTCGTAGCCGAAACATTTTCATCTTTTAACAATTGCCATGTACCTTTTCTGCTCAAATCATAGACAGCTAGAAGTTTAGATAATCCATTATAACCACTTACGGAACTACCAACTATTCTCACATCTCCACCACCATCGAAATCCGGAGATACATAACACCAGACCTGGCCCGAATAAGGGCTATCAATTGTAGTTTGTATATTGTGATATATATAACTTACAGAAATATTAGGATTTGCTCGTATCACATTTTCAAATCTTCCAGTGGGGTCTGAAACTGACACCAAAAAATTTGAATGAACATAATTAAAAGGCGGTTTAAACAAATTCTCCGTCGCAGTCTCTACCGCAAAACTTCTCACACCCGGAAACGGTATATCATCATCTCGATACGTTGTACAAAGCGTACCGTCAGTATTGTATACAAGCCCATACGGTTCTTTTAT
>JAKOQC010000466.1 GCA_029778565.1 bacterium | reverse complement strand
TTCATATCCATGTCAAGCATCCATAACGTGTATAATGTAGAAGCATATAAATAAGTTCCATCATACATTAATGGAGTTTGCCAGCCACCTGCGTAAATTCCAGTACTCTTTTGAGAAATAATGCTACCATTTGTGCTTAACTTGTACATTGTTCCAACTGAACGCTCTAATGCATATATATATGTTCCATCGGAAGTAATGCCATATTCGGTACCTCCTTTAGTTAATGCGGCACTCACCTCAGAAACAAGCTGGCCAGCAGTGGTAAGTTTGTATAATTTTCCTCCTCCCAAAGTGTACAAATAAGTTCCATCACAGGCGAGGTTAGTTCCACCCACTGCAGCAGTTACTTGTGAAATGATACTTCCATCCGTGGTAAGTTTATACAGTGCTGCATCGCTCTTTAATAAGTACAAATATGTTCCATCATAAGCCAGACCAGCCGCATAGCTCCCACCACTCGTAATTCCAATATTTTTCTGCCAACCAATACGTTGTATGTCTAACGTGTTCGCCCATATAATTGTTTGGAACGTTCCATTTGCCGCATGCGTAGGCCAGTCAAATACCCAGTGTATACGTGTATTGTTTGCGTAACTTTCGGCACTATTTGGAGACCCACGTTGTGTATCAGAACCACTATAAGTAGACTTGTTCGCCCAACCTATTAGATTACCCCAAATTGGAGGTGAAGTTGCATAATTAAACCTGTCTATTCTTTCTGTTTCGGGGCGTGTGCTGTCTGTAAGGTAAATATTGTCCATTTCCCAATAACCGTTATAACTATTAGTCTTGTTAAATGCCCCTGTGCAAAACTTGTCCCATTGGTAGCTCTTTAGCCAATCATAAACATCCTGATATATAATATTGTGCGTTTTCGCTTCTAACTCTAAAGCGCCTGTTTTTGCATCAAACAGTTGAATAGTAGCTATTCCTTGAACGTCTCCATTTTTTTCTTTTATCTTTACTATCTCTTGGTTTGTCCTGTAATTTCTTACATAATCTCTTACTATCATACCATCTCCTCCTAACTCA
>JAKOQC010000465.1 GCA_029778565.1 bacterium | reverse complement strand
GAAATATCTATAGAAGATGTCTTGCATAGAATATAGGACATCACTGTTAACTATAACGTGCTATAATACTTCATATAGCAGTAAAATACCAGTTGAGGTGTTTGTGGCGGGAAGAGTAAATCACAACAAAAAAAGAATGGAGGAACAAAGACTGTGAAAGAAGGAAAGAAGATGCGTAAAGGGTTTAGTTTGATTGAGCTTATGTTTGTGGTAGCAATTATCGTAATTTTAGCTGCAGTTATTATCCCCAACTTTACAGGCATTACAGACCGCTCAAAAACAGCACGTGTGTCTGAAGATTTCTCTAACTTCGCCACAGCACTGGAACTGTATAGAGCTGACTGGGGCACATTCCCAACCAGCACAACTGCGACAGTAAAAGTAAACGATGTAAAAGGAGACTTTTTTAAAGAGCTAACAGGGCAGGGAACAACTAACACCGCTAGTAACACAACAATCACAGGTTTTCAAGGTGGCATTCAGTACGTTAAACCAGCTACGTTAGAAAACTTGGTCAGTCCTTACAATCCAAAGGAAACCTACTACTATAAAACAGATCCTAATGGTCGTGCATGGGTGCTGTATGTAAAAGACTCTAATGGTAAGTGGGTATGGCGTTCCGATTCAACTTCTGCTCTGCAAACGTCAAATGAGCCACCTACGCCTTAAAAGTATGTTGTGGTTAAGAAGGCTGTTTCACCTTCCTAACCACATTTTTTTAAAAAGGAGGTTGATTAAAGAAATGGTAAAAATGAAAAACAGAAAAGGGTTCAGTTTACTGGAACTGGTAGTAGTGGTCGGCATTATAGGCATCATCGCAGCGGCTGTAATGCTTAATGCAGGACAGTTTTCTTATCCAGCACGAGTTAATGCATGGAAAACATCTATGGATAGTTTGAAAAATTCTCTAATTCTTTATTCTACTACAAAAGGCGGTGGCAGTTTTCCTAAACTTAATGGAACAGAAAACGTAAATGATTGGCTTAGTTTTGCTGGAGCTTATTTTTTGGACAAAAGAATAGTAAACCCATTTAATAATTTTGAGCCTATGATTTGCTCAACAGCCTCAGTCTCAGTATCAGTAGATCAGTCAACAGCCTCTGACTGTGTTATAGGATATAAAGTAGAAGATTTTTACGATCCTATTAGTAGAATAAACTTCCCGTTAGGGAAGTTTATTCTAAGTTACAAAATAGGTAATACAATGGAAACGCTTGTTTCTTCTTCGTATACTACTGCTACTGCTACTACACCATAAAGTAAAAACAAGTAAGGAGGCTTAAGCTATTGGCACAATACATATTGGCTAAAGCAGGTGAAGTAAAGCTTATAGATGTATCAGCTTTCAAACCTAAAGTAGAAGGAGCTGATGCACTATTTCCCTATAAAGCAAAGCGTAAAAGGATTTCTCCAAGGGATTTAGCAGATATAGCTCATAACCTTGCAGTAATGCAACAAAGCGGTTTAGATATTCTTGATTCGCTTGCTACTGCAATTGCTTCTT
>JAKOQC010000464.1 GCA_029778565.1 bacterium | reverse complement strand
CATCTTGAAAATCGAGTGTTGCTCTGTGGATAACTTGCAGGGTTTAATAAGTATCTTTACTCCAAAGTTGCAATCAATAATTTATTGAAAAAGATTGAAAGGTGGTGGTAAATAATGTTACAATGTGGGAGTATCAGTTTAAATTCTTCTTGAAATAGTGTTCTTTTAAGCTAATAAAAAATGCACGTGGAATTTAGGTATTACAATATAGATCTGAATAGTAGTGTGCTAATCTTGTGTCTGACTTATATAAGCAAATTAGAAGATAGTTTGTAATGACTTTACAATGGCTATGAACCAATCTTAAAACTAATTGATGGAGGAAATGAAAATGAATGAAGAAGTATTATATATACCTGTGATCCTAGCCTCAGTCATAGGGCTTATAGCCTTAAACGGACTTTCATATTATTCTCAGAAATCTAAGGCTATACCTGAAGTTGCATGGGTACTACTCTTAGGTATTCTATACGGTCTTGCTGCTGACAACACTTCTATGGGACTTCCGGAGTTAACCCTGAGTGCCGATCTTATACTATTTATCTTTGTGCCACTGCTTATATTCGGGTCTACTCAGACCATGTGTCTGCACCACTTTAGGAAAGTACTTGCACCCGCATCACTAACCGCAACGGTTGGCATTAGCATTAGTATGTTTGTTACGGCATTTGTGCTAATGGCGCTCACAGATATTTCTCTCTTGGAGTCATTAATCTTTGGTGTTGTTGTGGCGGCGACTGATCCTCTTGCTATAGGCGCAATCCTTGAAGGCAACAAAAAACTTAGTGAAAACATGAAACTACTCATTGAAGGTGAGTCTATTTTGAACGATGGATTTGTTGTTACTGTATTCGGTATACTTACCCTAATTGTGTTTGAAAATCATATATTTAGTGTTGTAAGGGATGTTGGGGGCTTCATATTTCATGTGGCAGGTGCTATTATTCTAGGTGTTGTGCTCGGAAGAGTCGCACGCTTTATTCTTAAGATTTGGCATGCAATGCAATTTACCCTAGTAGCAAACATTACAATAGCTTTGGCCTTTGGTAGCTTCCTTTTGGCTGATCATTATAATATGTCTGGGGTGCTGGCTGTTTTTGCTGCAGCCCTGTCATTCGGTTATAAGCAGGAGAATCTTAGCAAGGAATTTCACTTGCAGAAGTATGTCTGGGACTACGGCCAATATGTTGCAAATTCAGTTTTGTTTTTTCTTCTTGGTGCCAGCGTAATTTCACAGGGATCATTGAGTGAGTTAAGGCTTGCACAGGCCCTTGTTGTATTGATTACATTACTGGGGTCAAGAATCATAGCACTTGTAGTGCTTAGACCTTTCATCAAAGTTGATGGGGCCATTATCTCTTGGTTAAAACTACTGGTGCTTAACTTCGCAGGTGCAAGAGGTGCAGTGTCGATTGCACTGATCTTATTATTACCAGACAGCTTTGTATTCAAGGCAACCTTCCTTAACATGACATTCCTGCTGGTTCTCGGATCACTATTGCTCTTTCCTCCCATAACAAGTAAGCTAATCAAGCAACTATAAGTAAGACAACTTTCCCGCTCCAATAAAAGTGAGAAGAAAACTCATGATCGAGGAGTTTTGCTTATAGGAATGGATGACCTACTAACAGATGACCATCCTTATTTGTCTTGAAACCTACAAGGTCCGGTTTATCTTTTTCATAAGAGAAAGAACAACTTTACAGTCTAACAGTGCCAGTTTGTTAATTGTAACAATGGACTTGTTAAATTCCTCAAAATGTTTATAGAAGCTACAATTAGTGGCAAAAGAAGAAGGTCACACTTAGATTCATTAGCTAAGTGTGACCTTCTTCTTAAATCTTATAAAATATATGTTTCTGTATGACTTATATCTTAAGTTTAGAAGCCGAAATTCATT
>JAKOQC010000463.1 GCA_029778565.1 bacterium | reverse complement strand
GGTGGTTTAGATGCTCAGTGGAAAAAAATAGGCGATGTGGATTGGACAAATAATCACAGTGGTTTAACTGGTTTGCTTAATGATGATCATCCGCAGTATTTAAATTTAGAGCGTGGTGATAATTTATACTATCGTAAACAAGAGGTAAACAATTTACTTACAGGAAAGGCTGATGTTAATCATACGCATACTGATTATGTAACTAGAGTAAACGGCAGTTTAGCAGGCGATTTAGATTTTGCAGGGCATATAGCTAAAAATATGGTAGAAGATAAAGGCATAGCGTTTCCGCAAGACCCTGTGGTTGGGCAAAGATTTTACCGTACAGATTTAAACGAATCTTTTGTGTATAAAGGTGCTATAGGCGGTTGGGTAGCTGTATCCGGACGAGGTGCTGTATTAAAACGTGAGACATTTACAGCAAATACTTCTGGTGTAGTTACATTTGTACTTACGACAGGCAGGTATGAAGTAGGCACATCATCGCTATTAGTTTTTAAAAATGGTGTGTTAGCTAGTCATACTGAAATCAGCAGTATCTCATTTCAATTAAATGTAACTTTAGGTGATACGATAGTTGCATGGTATTTGGAGAATACCCCAGAAGTAATTAATATAGCTGTGCAGAAGGACGGTTCGTTGCAGACAAACTTAAATGCTGATATGCTAGACGGTAAACACGCTTCAGATTTTTTACCATCCACAGGCATTACATGGGGTATGCTGAAAGGGGTGGTTTAAATACTAGCTCCAGCTTACAATGTGCCAGTGTGGATGCTTCTGTAGGTAGCTTTGAATATTATCAGGCAAAACCAAAATACAGGCCATAAAAGAAAGGAGTGATTTTTTGTGGATTATACGCTAAAATTAGGACTACGCAAGCCTTCTTTAGATGACCTTGTGGATGTAAATGATTTAAATTACAATATGGATGTATTAGACAGTCATACACATACACCTGAGGAAATAGGTGCAGCAACAGCTGATAGTTTTACTGCACATTTGGCTGATTATGCGTTATTCAAGAATGGTGCATTTGAATTATGGGCATCAAGAAGCACAAACACTTACAAGACAATATTTGATTCACCAACAGCAGGTGATATTACAGAGGAAATTAGAAACACTATCAGCGGTGATTTAGTAGCAAGTAAGGTAACGAAGTTTGACACTCCAAACGCAGGGGATATAACAGAGACATTATTTATT
>JAKOQC010000462.1 GCA_029778565.1 bacterium | reverse complement strand
GTAAAATCTTCTGTGGATAAACCTTTCCCTTCCACCACGTCTACTTTCGTAGCTAGCCCAGCATTTAATAAGCTTGTAACGTCTTCTAAAGTTACATCGCTTTTAATCGGCTCTGAATTATATCTTAACTCTCCCTCTTGCTCCGTAAATTTATCCAGTACCGTTTTATTGCTGTGGACGTGCGAATCACTTACAGCACCATTCCACGCAGCTTTTTCGTTATCTGTAGCAAATCTATGAGTAGAATCCTCTGTAATCATCGTAGCAGGGTGTGTAGCGGGGTGTTCGTAGTTAGATAAACCAGCAAGCTTAGTCTTTTCCTCTGTCGTATAATCTTCCGTGGAAAGCTGTTTGCCTGCTTCCTTATCTACTTTTTGTGCTAATGCGGAATAAACTGCTGCTAAGGTAGAAGAAGCTGAAGCTTTCCAATCATCGGTGCCTTTAATAGCTTTAATCTCTTTGACAATCCAAGAGAGAAGCTGCGTTAATTTTCCTGTATTGGCAGAAGTGTCTGCTATATCCTGATTAACCGTACGGTTGCCAATAATATCATCTGTAACAGAATCCTCCTCTAAATTGTCTGCCTGCAATCCAGAGTTTAGCCTATCCTTAAGCACGTTAAGGTTCGCCATTACATGCTCGGCGTTAGACTTTTTACCGTTTTGTAGATTATAAGGAAAGTTAATCTTCGCCATTAATGTCAACCTCCTCTACGCCTTCTCTGCTACCTCTATATCTTCTGGGGGAAAATTCAAATCCTACCCCGTAAATAGTTACAGGCTCATCCAAAGCATTATTTTCCACCCGCACTTTAATACGTTTCCCCTGCATGCCTGTAAGTCTTAATTCCTTCACTACAAAATCAGACCAGCCCCAAAAAGCTTCCCCCCATATCCCTTCTCCATATACCAAGCTCTCGTCCAAAGAAGCAAGTTTCGCATTTTTACTGTAATCCGCGGTTACTGTAAGTTGGGTAGAGCTGCTTTTCACATCATACTGTTTTGCCCCGATAAACAGCTTTCTAAATCTATAATTAAGCATGAATTGTTTCATCGGGTCAAACGGCTTTGTCTCAACGATAAAGTGAATAGCCTCTCCGTCGTAATTATCCCCTGTGTCGTGTTGAAAAATAGTATTATACCCCGCTTTACGATAAGTAGAATATATTTTTTTGGTTCCTGCAAACCCACCTTTAAAAACATAGTACCGGGATACTGGGTGTGTAAATGGACCAAACCAGGCGGAAGAAATACCGCTAGAGGTAACGTCTACACGCATCCGGTATTCTACACGGCTAGAAAGGTCAGAAGGGTCTGGCGCAAAAGATACGCGGTACCACCCGTTTTTATAAATAGCGACCGGATCATTAGTCTGAAACAAACAATTATTAAATACATTACTAATCTTTTTAGAAGATAAGTTTACAGAAGAAAGCATTTCAGGATACACAGCAGTTATGCCGTACACCCCATCTCTCCCAAGAAAAACTAACATATTCTCTACCTTACAAACAGTATGGCACGAAACAGAGCCGGAGTGTACAGTAAGCCTTTCTATTCTAGCATTAGTAATATCCACGCCATAAATAGCGTACCAATTATCTACAGTAGAAACTAAAAGAGCCCCACCAAATTCGCAGAGAGCGGTTATATCACTCTCAAATTTTATAACGTTTGTCGCTTTAATATAAGCTGGGTCACCTACTTCAGAAAAGTATAATCTGTACTCATTCGCATAAAACATACGTTCTCTGTAAACATACATTATATGGGCGCCCATTGCTGCAGCAAAAGCATTCGCATTAGAACCAGAGGTCATCGGCACCTTTTCCATCTTCCTGCTATGATTAACATATTTCCACAGTTCCTCTCTAGAATTTCCCGTAGCAAAATACACCTTATCGTCATAAACAGCATGCGCGTACACCATTGGAATCTCTAAATCTTCATACTCTAAAGCCACCCCACCAGCGCTTTCACCAGAAGAAAGAAACACTATACTATACACAGTAGCTAGCTCGTCTAGCACGTTACCTTTACTGAAAAACACTAAGGGATGGCGAGTGTCAGAAACTACGTAATCCGGATAACTTGTCTCCTCTGAAAAATTAAAAAACCGCACAGTGCCTTTACACTTAGCAATACCCCCATCCTCGCCGGGGATTGCGTTTTGGGCAACGACTAGTGCATCATCCGGTGCTAGTTCTGTCTTTGCCTCATACAGCCCCTTATTAAATTCAGTATACGCCTTACGCATTTTCGCCATTTAGTCTCACCTGCCTGCTGTAAAGCTAGGAAACTCACGTTTCCGGGCTTTTAGTTTAGCCACCCTACGGGCTACCATGTGCTCATATCTCCTCAATAACTTTGTTGCCATCGCAGAGTCCGCCTCATCCGCCCCGGAAATCTTATCATAATACATACTTGCTGCATATATATACAGAGGAGTGTGTAAAAGTGCGGGTAAATCTGGCTCTGCAGTGTCGTCTCCTGCCTCAAGCGGTTGGGGCATACGGAAATAATACATAGTATACGTCCCGGTGGTCGCAAAACGAATAGTCCCCCGTTCAGTTACTATATAGTCAGTATAAGTATGTCCTGTGGAAGATACTATTTCTTGTACTTTAAGGGCGTCTTCCGGCAACTCGTATTCTTGGCTACAGTCGTCTATAGTAATAACTGCAGAGGAGATGGAGCTATAACTCGTAGCTACATCTTCCTGTGCTTCGTTTAACCACTGCACAAAAAGAGCAGTATCCACACTATCTTCTACTAAACCTTCAAACGCTTTGCGCATCTGCCCTACGTTCATTGTTCGCGCCCTCCTCTAATAGCTACTTATTTCCCTTTTTAGCCTTTCCTGCTGGTGCGTTTTGGCTCGGATTTACTACTTCAATAATAGAGCCCTGCTGAAACGCTGCGGACTTTTTAATCTGCGCAATTTCTTCGGCGTCTGTAGTCTCATATAAATTATTCTCGAACTTAATAGCCTTATCATGGGTTAATTGTAAAACATAATTAGCATATCTCTGAACAAAAAACTTCACGTTGTTCCCCCCTTAGGAAATGGAAAATCGGGGGAGAGTAAACTCCCCCGTCAACTTTTATGATGGGAAATCTACGTTCTTAATGATGCCGTGAGTCTGGGGCAGTTTCAGCATAAAGCCCCCCTCGGTGAGGTACTCATCAAGGTAGTAGTCTGCGTCGTTAGGCTGAATATTGGTATTCAAATGAGTATCTCTGCCTTTCAACGGTCTCCATGCCACGTTGTCAAGGTCAAGCACAACGCCCATCTTGCCAAATACGCCCCCGAACAGAGGATGTGCAATTAAGTTTAACTCTCCGTGAGCGGAAAGATAGCGGGTAATGGCTAGCCCATAAGTTTCTTCACCAACTACAGTCTGCAGCTTTCCTGTGCCCCAGCTATTGAGTACAGAAATAACTCTAGCGCCGCAGAACATAGTCTTACGAGTAGAGCCGTATTGGAAAACCTGTTCCATAAACTCTTTCTCGAAATTAGCTTCCGTTAAGGCGTTATTAGCATCATAAATAGCACAGTCGTTGCCTAACAGAGAGAGAACTCCACCAGTGGTGCGGATAACGTCTGCTCCGGAGACGTGCTCGGAGGCTTCCCCGAACCAAATAGACCTCTCAATGTCTACAGCATGCTCGATACCTTTCTTCCGGCGCTGATAAGCTCTGTCAGAGCCACCAAACAGCTCAGAGGCTTCGGAAGTTTTACTAACTTTAACAGAAGTACGGAAAATCTGTGTGTAGTTAGTTTTAGTTGCGGTTACTACGCTAGTAGCTTCTGCGGCAGTGTCGCCTTCTTTAAAAGCGTTACCGATAATCAGTAAATCTGTATTGTTGGCTATAGAGGTAGTAGCGGCAGTAGACCCATAACTACGAATAACTTTAATTTTTTTATCCGCTGCAGTATCCGTAACCTCCGTAACACGCATTGTTTCACCGGATGACGGAATTAGCACAATATCTCCTACATTAAAGATAGAAGCATCGTCTACCGTAAATTCAGTGTCCGCAGCACCATAACCTGCAGCGTTGTTAATTTTAGTAGTACGCCCCTGCAGGTCATCTTCCAACCAGCTGTACTGCGGATTAATGGTTGGCCTTGTTGCGAGCTTTTTTGTCAACAGGATAAGAGGCGACTTATTAGGTTGCAGTAGCGCAATCTTATCCGACATATCCACCTTGCGGCGGTCTTGGTTAATATTCTTGGTTACTCTTAAACCGGAAATCATTGCCATATTTATCTCCTCCTAAACAATAAATGCATTTTTCTTACCTCCTGCTCCGAGGATGTCTTCAGCTATGGCCTCTTCTGGTGATTTCTGTTTCTGTTGTTTTTTAGCTTGTTGCCGCTCCATTGTTGCGCTTCTCTTTTCTGCTTTCTTCCGTTCAGCGGACTGCTTCCCTGCCGCAGCAGCGGTAGAAAGCGCCTCATCCACTCTGGAAGCTTTTACTAATTTATACGCATTTTCAATCGGGGCGGGAGATTGCCATAGCCACGGATTCCCCTCTAAGACAGCAGGGATATCGACTGCGATTTCATCAAAATCAGCATACCGTGTTTTTAATTCCAATACCTCTAGCTTAGTTCTAATAGCTGCGGTTTCCTCATCGCGTTGCGCTTGTTGAACAGGAGCCTGTGCGGGTATCCTATTCATCATGCGGGCGTTGTATTCCGCTACTACTGCCCCAGCTTGCAGAGGATTAGTGCGGAGTAGCTCTACAAATTTAGGATGGGTAGCTAACTCCAACGGAATCCCCGTAGATAGTGATTGAGCAGGTACAGCCTGTGCTTGTTGGGACGCTTGTGCGGCGTTCTTTGGCCGCATTTCTTGGAGAAGGCGGGTCATTTTCGCCTGTAGATTCTTATAGCCTTTTTCAAGCTGCTCTACAGTATCGTATCTCCCAGCATATTTGCGAGGAGACTCTTTCTCCTCTTCTCCTTCTACCTCTTCTGCACCCTCCTCAGACTGGCTGCTTTCTTCCTCTTCGGTAGATTCTTCTTCTATCTCAGAGTGTTCCTCTTCGGAAGCCTGAGATTCTTCAGCGAATTCTTGCTGCTCGGACTCTTGGGAGTGTTCCTCTTCGGAAGTCCCGGTCTCAAGGTTAGTAAAGAATTCATTTGCATTAAAGCCCACAATATTACCCCCTAATCTTTAGTTTTCATTACTTTATTTATCACCAAATCTATAGCGCCTAAGCGGCCCTGTAGATTAGCAATAGCGGCACTGTCCTCAGGAGCGGATTTTATTAGCTTAGCAATATACTCCGCTTTCCTCTCCTCCATATACGTCTTTAAATACTGCCAGCCCGGAGAATTCTTTAACTCTTTAAGTAAAGCATTATTATCTTCGCTCATTCATCATCACTCCTCCGGAAGTATTTACAGGAACGGTGTCTGCTGGCACAGCCCCTTCTGCTCCTAATATATCTTGCTCAGTCATTCCCCCCATAAGCTTGCGCATCAAGGCTTCTTGGGAGTCAATCACGATATTCTCCACGTCCTTAATATCCGCACCTTCTAAGATGCGTTTAAGCAACTGCACGTGGTCTATATACGGACTGTCCTTCATTAAATTGTACATATTAATTAAATTATCCAGCCTAGCTTGCTTATTTACTACAGGCTCTATGGTTGTGCCTAATGGCATAACGTCATATTGCCCGATAATATCCTGCGGCGACACATTAATAAACTCCATGCCTTCTGTCCCTAAGATGCGTACGGCTCTTTCCGAAGTTAAGAACTGCTGATTTAAAGCTACAAGGAGCTGTCCTAATCTCCGTAAGCCTGTATCCTCCATCAAGCGTACTTTCAACTTAAAGCGTTCCTCCGCGCTTTGTGACAGAATGGAGGCTGTAGTGGCTGTTTCTCTACGGTCAGTTGTTTCCCCTCTGGTATAGTCAAACACTCCAACAGCCCTATCCATGTCCTCTCTAATACGAGAATCTTCCATATAGGAGCTAGAAGCAATATCCGTAAAGGTTAATTCCTCAATATCATTCATATCGTCTACTTCAATAATACCGCCTGCCCTAGAGCGTAGCTGTTTAAGGTCTATATCAGCTCCCCGCAAGACTTTCCACATCCGATTAATAAGAAGATTAACATTATCCATACGGGCATTGCGCAAACTATTTAATTCGTACTGCATATCTCTGGCTATTTCTACTTCGCCTTTACCGTAAAATTCATGTGGTACAAAAATATCTACCAGCCTCAGGAAAGGCTTTTTCCGATGGTAGAAGGGGTTTTCGTCGTTTCTTACCAGTATAGAGTCGTTTACTACCCCAATTACACGATCGTCTTCCCAGTATTCTATCAAGACGATTTCATCTTCTCTGCGAAGCGGATTGCTCTGCATCCCAATGCTGCTGAGCCGCTCATCTCTACCACGTTGCTCTTCGCTAGTAGCAATAGCTTTCTTTACTTCGTCAATATTTTTATACAGCCCATCTTCAGCTTTTTGCTCTAATTCTTCAATTGTAGGATAGCTCCGATGAATACAATATTTAGCAGAGTCAATATCTTTAGCATCAGGGTCTACAAAGAAATCCCACAGGTCAATGTGTTCTACATAAGGGTCATCCACCGTGACTTTTGTTTCTTTAACAGGCTGGCTGCCTAACGGAATACCAAAAATCTCTACTAAAGGCTTAGTAACAGTAACTTCTTCTTCTTTATATTCCCAACCCACTTTAAGAATTCCTGTACCATAAATACACGTTTCCTTTATCCATGATGCTGCTACAGAGAAAAACCCCATTTTCTGAGTCAGCTGATAATCCAATAAATTTTCAAGTGCCTTAGCATTACGCACCATATCGCTACGGAGAGGTAGAATTCCTAGCCACGGACGAGCAGAGAACAGCCCCGCCATGATGCGAGGAACTACAGTTTCTATTATACTAAACACATAGGGAATAAATAAATTAGACCCGTCCGGTTTCTCTTTCGCCGTATAAGAATTATACAGCTGGTACAGCTCTAGCCATAAAGATTCTCGGGGCTCCCGGGCTGTTTTTGCACGTTTAAAATTATTTACTACATAATCAACTATTTCTTTGTCCTGCGCCCTATCAAAATCCATTTCCCCACCTCCTTAATACCCCGTTACTGTATTCCGGGGCTCATAGACAGAATCTACATGAGTGCTCTGATGTTTGCTCGGTTTACGCCATATCTGTAAAATGTACGCCACGCAGTCTACGGTATCGTCATGTTTCCCAAACGGAAACTCTATCATTTCATCATACAGAACTTGCATTTCCTTCTTAATGAAAAACGCCCCATTTTCTACGAACGGCTGTAAAGCTCTCGCCCGCCTAATCTTATCCGTATCCGCTTTAAGCTCTACTAGCGGGATAAAATTACCCCTCGCCCGCATTTGCTCGCGGATAAAGTAAATCATAGATTTCTGAAACGCTACTGTCTCAATGCCTACCTTTAAAGGCTTGTATTTTTTACAATACTCGAAAATTACATTAATCGTTTCCGGAGGCGTTAAGCGTTCCCGGGTGTATTCCCTAATGTAAATATTTCCCTCCGAGTCTACAGAGCTAGCACAAACTACAGTATAATCCGCTGTTTCTTTCTGAGAAATAGCCAAGTCTATAGTAATAAAGTTGTAAACCTTATTAGGCAACTCTTTTTCGGTATAAAATTTAATATGTTCAGGTTTAAAAACCGCATTTTCACTAGACAGAGGATTCAGCATGTACTGACTATTAAAAATATAAGTTCCCTGTGACTGCTTTAATTCTTCTAACCTTTTCTTACCTAAGCGTGACGGGAAGAAAGGCTCTCCATTCGGCATAATAGCAGGACGCACCATTGTTTTAAAGGAAGGGTCTTTCAGAATATCGTTATACATATCGTCCATGTGGTACCGTGTCCCAATGATGATAAGCAACCCGCCTGGCTCTAACAGGGAGTAAGCAAACCTGTAATGCTGTTTTACCTTTTCAATCTGGTCGGCAGTAGTAACGTTTCTCTCTGATACTAAATCGTCCATTATGATAATGTCCGGGTGCATACCAGTTGCCGCTGTTTCTACCCCTGAGCAGAAAATAGAAGGTTCTTTTGCCCGGATAGTCCGATTTTTATAAATAATACTATCTTCTGTCCATCCTCCCGAGATCTCTCGGTTCGGCGCCAAAATAAATTCCCCTTCGTCATCTATACAAACGGACTTAAGCCTCTCGTTATTTTCTATCGCCGCCTTAATTTCTGACAGAAACTTTTTAGAGTTTTTAAAACTTTCATTATCTATCAAAATACGTAAATTTATATCGTGCCACTGCGCCCAGATAGGGAAGGATACGGTAGCTATTGTGGATTTAAACACACCACGGGGAAGCATTAACAGCTTCTTAATGTTTCCTTCCTTCTGTGCCCTTTCTACCCGCTCTGCCCGGGTCATGTGTAGCCACGCCAATAAGTCAGGTTCCTTCGTAATAAAATCACAAACTTCTTTATGTGGCTGTATCTCTAGGAGGTCATACCCCATAATGTACTTAGTAAACGTATAGAGGTCATTATACGCTGTTCTGCGGAGCTTTTCCACCTTCGCCAATAGGATCTTCTCCCCCGACGGAAGTTCTGTCATCTTGCTCCACCACCTTAGCCGTATTCTCTAACTCAATAATTTCCGCTAGCGCCTTGTCCGCCACACCATCAAAATAATTTACCACGTTGGTTACGGCGGTATTCTGCCCAGCCTTTTCTTCTTTAGTAGCAAGCTTCGGTATTCTGTTTAAAATATCCTGCGCCGCTGAGAGCCTTACCTTCGGGTCAATAAGCGGGTCTAACATAATTCCCCGCTCTACTTCAATCGCTTCCTGCGCAATATGTACTACTTTCACTTTAAGCTCATCTATTAGCACATCTGTGAACAGCTCTATTAATTTCCGGAAATCTTCATTCGTACGCTGCCACGTTAATATCGTCCCTGCGGGCATATTCAAAGCACGCGCCGCCCCATTGATAGACCCAAGCATAACAATTTGTGCTGCAGCATCAATCATCTGCTTCGATACTTTCAATTCCCCCACAGAGAAAAGCTTCTTCAAGATTATACGCCCCTTTAACATATTCCGTTATTTGTTTCGCTCCATCAAGAAGCACCTGCTTACGTTTTATTCTACGTAACTGTTTATACTGCGGCGTCATTGTATAAATACTCGCCTGTTCTCTTGTAATACCATATTTCTCAAGCGTTTCATTTGACATATCCCAACCAGTTTCCGCCGCACCTTCCGCCAACTTCTGAATTATCTCCATTTGCCGAGGCTTAGGTTTAAAGTTAGGCGAACCATAAAACTTTTGCTTTTGCTCATATTCATTTTTGCCTTCTGGCATTTTGGCTCTAAGACTAGCTATATAGCGCTCCAGTAACTCTGGACGCCTTTCTCGATACCTCCTAGCATCGCGGCGCCACTTCGCCCGCGCCTTTTCTGCTTCTTCAGGCGTCATTTCTGATATAGGTTTATAGCCGTTCTTTGCCACCACGCCTCCCCCTTAAGAAAAATGCCCCTATACCAGGATAGGGGCGAAGAAGAAGGATAATAATAGAATATAAAGGATGATAATAGAGTATAAAGAATGTGGAGTATAGACACGTAGCCTATCCTATATACATACTACCATATTTATCCTAAAGATGCAAACTTTATTTTTCAAAATTCATATAATTTAATATTTTTTTTCGTTAAAATTTCCCTTGACAATATTTTCATTTACATTTATACTAAGATTACGCTAACAAAATGAAAAAAGAAAGGAGTAGTTTTATGAACGAAAAAGAAAGAAATCTCAGCAAAGTGCTCGCTTGGGTACACACTCCCGTTTACAAGCAGGCTCGTAAATTAGCTATTGATTTAGACCTGCCGTGGAGAATTGTAGTAGAGGAGGGGTTAAAACTTTTTGTAAACACTTACACAAACAAAAAAGAGTACCTAAATAAAAAGGAGGAGTAGTGTATGGCATCCTATACGGTTACAACTATTCCTTTATTAGAAGTTATTCAACACTACTTCTCTTACACTCCTTCGGACTTCACGAAACAGGGAAAGAATATCTATCTTGCTAAATGCCCCATTCACAAAGAGAAACGGGGGACAAGTCTATCCATTTATGACAAGACAGAAACAGGAGGAGGCTGGGACTGGTTTTGCTTCGGCGCCTGCCAGAAAGGCGGCACTGCTCCAAAACTTTTAGTAGACGCGGGTCTTTTCCCCACTATGGAAGAGGCTGTGGAAGACCTACGGAAAACCTTTAAACTGACGTTTCCTGACCTTGTGACACTGGAGGCTTTCGCGGAAGCTAAAGGATTATCTCTAGATTTCCTCAGCTCAAGAGGATGTTCCTATCAAGAAGTAGAAGTAAAACGCGACAAAGGCACTGTGTCTCTTAAAGGAGTAGTTATTCCGTTTTACGACCGTTCGGGCAAACCTATCGCGAAGAAAATTCGGCTTAAATTTACAGGTACGCCTAAATATGCCTTTTTAGAAGGCAAAAATACTGTGTATGGATTAGACCTACTAGACAGTTTCACCACAGAGTATATCTATATCTGCGAAGGTGAAACCGACGCCTTAACCTTATTACAGGCGGGCTTTCAAGCAGTAGGTATCCCCGGCGCGGCTGCGTGGCAGTCTAGCTGGGCGGACTATTTTCATAAGTTTAAGAAAATTATCGTTCTATCCGACAACGACACCGCAGGGCATAACCTACTATTAAATCTCGCTACTGCTTTCCCTAAGAACCTTTATACCGTTCAATTACCTCGGAATATTAACGATATTAATGACTTCTTTGTTTACAATTTCGGGGCGAACCTTGGCAATTTCCAGCAGTTTTTCCGGGAGGCGAAAGTCATTCCTGCCACACCGGAAGCGTTTAAACTAGAGTTGCAGCAAAATCCAGAGCTCTTAAGCAGCACAGCTTGTTGGCGTAACGCCCTAGCGTGCATCGGTACTAATGAAGTTAAACAACTATTATTCGTGGAAGAATTAAAGAACGCCCTTCCTATTACCAAGTCTCTTATTGTGAAAGCATACAGAGAAGCGATGAAAGGACAAGCTGCCCTAACGTCCACAGAAAAGAAAGACTATAACATCTTCATTCGGGACAACTGCTATTACCGTAAAGTCTTAACCGAGGCAGGCTACGAGGAGATTAAGCTCTCTAACTTTGTTATGCACCTTGTACATACTATTGAGAGCGACGGCGACCATGTGCGGATTTGCCGCCTTGTCAACGAGCAAGGACAGACTAGCCGCCTTGTACAGTTCGACAGCGATACCTTGACTAAACCTTTAGAGTTCATGTCCGAGTGCAAGAAAGCCGGGAACTACATCTTCAAGGGAGAGTTCCGCGACCTTATCTCGTTGAACGAGCTTCTCCTTGACCAGGAGACTAATATTATCCATTCGCCAGACCACATCGGGCGTATCGGTAAGGTGTGGCTAATGGGGCGCTACGGCGTGGATAGCACAGGGAACGTGGTAGAAGCAGACAAGGACGGCATCATCGAGCTAGACGGAGAATCTTACATGGTGCGCAGTCTCAATGTGGTAGACGCTAACGACGCTACGTATTTGCCTGTCCTGCCCGAACCTTACGACATTACACCAGAGTACCTACAGGACGTAGCCCGGACGCTTAAAGCTAATCTCGGGGGCTTCGAGGCGTGGCTGGCGCTCGGCTTTACAGTGGCAGGGTGGCACAGCCGAGAGATTTACCTTGCTAAAGGAGACAAAGCATACCCAATCTTCTTTATCTCCGGTAAGCGCAACAGTGGTAAGACTTACCTTGCCCGCTGGCTAATGAGTGCGTATGGCTTTCCCCATATCGAAGGCAAGAGCTTTTCCTTACCTTCTATCGTCAGTATGACAAGGAAGCTAGGCTACTACAGCTCCTTGCCCCAGTGGTACGGAGATTACCGCAACAACATTAAAGACATCAAATTCCGCAATGAGTTTATGCTCGGGGTTTACAATAAGCAAGGCGCCGACAAAGGCACTCGCCTCGGCTTCGGTGTCCGCAACGAGCCTATCCGGGGCTTTCTGATCCTCGACGGAGAAGATACCCCACAGGACAACGCTGTGTTATCCCGTTGCACTGTGATACAGGTAAGCGCCTACCAGCGAGATGATACTCTACTAAACCGGATGCTCGACCTTGTACGCTACTTCCCAGCTATGGGGTTACACTTCCTACAGAAGAAGCAGCGCGAAGGCTCGGATGAACTTTTATCCCAAATATTCAAAATTCAAGAAGAATTAGAGCAAGCCGGAATAGATGCACGGCTCGCTAAGAACACCGCCGTTTTCGCAGGCAGTTTCCTCTACGGCTTCGGTAAGTATCTTACACAGGAAGAAATTGAGGAGTTTATGGCGTGGCTGCGCCTCCGTACAGAAGAAACTAAAGAGATTACCGAGAGCGAACATTCTGTGGCACAGTTCTTCAGCGATATGACCGTAATGATGGCAGATGGTAAAGTGCAACAGGGACACCATTTCTTCGTCGCAGATGGATACATTTATCTATGGTTTAAAGCCTGCTATGACGCATGGAGGCAGGAGTACAGAGATGTGGTACAGCGAGCTGTCCTTGCTGCGTACTTCGATAAAGAGCCCTTCTGCGTGAAACGTAATCACCCCTATAGAATGTCTGCACAGGTAGGGGTAGTGAAGACTACCGTGCTAGACTATAAACGTATACCTGATGAGGATTTTCGGAGCTTCTGTGAAGCTTTAGATAAAGAGGAGGAATTTTGATGAATTGGAGGTTGACGAAAGGGAATGAAAATGTGTAAAAAACTTAATATTTTGGGCTCTGAGTACGAGGTGGCGCTTAAGAAAGAAATAGATGAACCTAAACTGAAAAATTCAAACGGATATACAGAATTTTATGCAAAGAAAATTATTATTGAAGACATAACCCCTAAAGAAGAAACAGTTGAACGTTTGGATTTGGTTACAAAAAAATTACTTAGACATGAAATTATCCATGCGTTTCTATTTGAAAGCGGCTTGGACGCAAATTCCGAATGGGCAAGAAACGAGGAAATAGTTGACTGGATAGCGATTCAATTCCCGAAACTACTTAAAGCTATTCAAGAAGCAGATGCTCTTTAGCGAATAAGTGCCTTGCTTTAGATGAAGAGGAGGAATTTTGATGGTGGAAATCAAGACTAAAATCAAGACTAGGATGGAGTGGAAAGCCTTGCAAGCTGTGCTGGAACACGACCTTACTGCGGCGCGGGGTAAGGAGGAAGCCCGCAAAATACTAGACGTCTTGGAGAATTCTTTGCTCTGGTTTTTCCAGAAACATTACATTGTAGATAAATCACGCATTTGGTAACAGGGAAAAGCTTGACAAGATAGATTTTAAATGTTACAATGTAACTAAATAAAAAATAAGAAAGGATGATGTTTTATGGGAGGAAAAGGAAGTGGGAGACCGCGTGGCTGCTACACTGGGGTGCTGTCACACCCAGAACACAAAAGAAATTTGGTGATGCGCGTCTCGGAGTACGAGAAAAATTTAATTACGATGCTCCGCAAGTCTGCGGCGAAGAAGAGGGTTATCCCCCAAATCCACCGCCTGCTAGTAGGATTAAAGGAAGAAATTGACAGAAATGGAAATGCAGTAGACTGGTCAACCCTCAATAGTGAGTTTCACGTTGTCAATTTTTTACTGCACGACATTGAAATGTTTATAGATTATGAATATTTGCGCACAAAAAAAGGTAATAATTAACAGGGATAAAATGGAAAGAAGCTGATTTTGTAACTTTTGGGTGCTGGTAAAATATGTAAAAGTTACACTCCCCTCATGGAAGAAAATTCCATAGAGGGGTTTTTGTTTACTGCCACAAGGCTTTGCGGGATTTGTAAAAATTTGTCAGCATAACTTTTTTTGAAATCCTGTAAAGGCTTGGGGCATAAGGCTTTCTGGGCAACTGTAACTTTATTTAAAAAAACGTAACTTTTTTTGAAATCGCTGAAAGCCTTGCGTGACGGCGATTTTTTGCAACTGTAACTTTTTTTGAAAAATTTTAGGGGGAAATATATAATATATATACAGGTAATATTTTATAAAAAATTTTTTTCCTTTATATATGTATATATACCTAAAGTTACAGGTTACAAAGTTACATTGACGAAAAAATCCCATAACCACAGGCAAAAACAGGATTTCAAATAAAGTTACAATATATATATATAAAGTTACATTGACGAAAAAATCCCATAACCACGGGCAAAAACAGGATTTCAAATAAGGTTACAAAAACGCACCTGGGTAATTTCCAATTCCTTTCCCTGTTTATATGAAGGAGATTCCTGTTTCTACAGAGGACTACTCCTGTTTCCACAGAGGAGATTCCTGTTTCTACAGGATATTACCATTTATTTCCAGTAAATCTTAAATTTTTGTGAGAAAGCTACGCTCACCCTTTTACCCCAGAAGCGCAGGCTCGCCGTGTGTCCCCCACCCTCCGCCACGGTAAAGCGGTAACGCAGTGACGCAGTAACGCAGTGACGCAGTAACGCTTTAACGCTTTAACGCTTTAACGCTTTAACGCTTTAACATAGTAAAGCAGTAACGCTTTAACGCAGTAAAGCGGTGAAGTAGTAGCACGGTAAAGCAGGGAAGCAGGGAAGCAGGGAAGCAGGGAAGCAGGAAATTGAAAAAGTTTTACGAAAAAGCAGGATTTTACGAAGGAATGCAGGAATTTTAAAAAAAGTTTATAAAAAAAGAAGGAATTCGGCAACATTTGGCGAATAACATAGAATAACAAAATAACAAGTGGTACAAGATAACAAAAAGGAGGTGAACAAGCGGTATAGGCAGAAGTACCACGAAAAAGAAGGAAAAAGGAAGGGTGATAAATAATGGAAAAAGCTTTCCAGTATGATTTTAGCGACGACGTGGACTTCATAGAAAAGATTGCCAGGCGTGTGGTGAGTGGCTACGCAAGGCTTGGAGGGAAAAACCCCATACTTGAATTCAGTAGAGAGCAAAGGTTTACTGAGGATGCACTTCAACAAGCAAGACTTTTCGCGCTGCAGGGACTCAAGGCCTTCGCGAAGAAAAAGTTCATCTGTATTAGTACAGATGAAACAGACGAAGAAGTGTTATACAACAGAAAAAGACATGCATATTATTACGCGTCAATGTATTCGTGCCGTCTTTTTTTGGAGTACCTCTCACGTGAGGTAAATAGCTTGAATTCCTGCATACTTGACGCGCAGCTTGACATCAGCGAAGAAGTCACCGGAAAAGATCCACTTCTATCCGCGCTGAAAAGCCGCGATATAACCGATATTGCAATTCTTCGCGCTGACTTGACTTCTCTTTTGTCGCAAAAGCAATTGTCTGTATTAGAACATATTTTGGCCGGATATAGCACGGCGGAAATTGAACGCGCAGGTATAGCGGCGCGCTTGACTATTACACGAACGCGTCGAAGAGTATTAGAATATTTAGTAGAACATTAAAAACCATGCTATTGCTATTGATTTTCCTTGTCTACTTAAGACAAGGAAAATTTTTTATTTTTAGGTAGTACAATTTACGTTTTTCTTGTATATAGAAGAGTAGAAAAGCAAAATTGAATATGGAAGGAGGGAAAACAATGGAATTGACAAGGAAACAAAACGGCACCGTTACCCCACGCGCAAACATTGAAAAGCTATCCTTGTCCAAGGATGGTGCGCACGTGGTTGCGATGGTGTCTCTTCCCTTCAAGGAAGGCGGCAAGCTTTCCGAAAAGGGAAATATAACCGTCGCGTATGGTCAAGAATCCTTCTACATTGACGGAAAAGAGTACAAATTAACGGTATCCTTGCTAGAGAAAAAGAAGAGTAACAAGCGCAGCTTGACCGCTTAGAGGGAAACAGGGCAAAACCTGCCCTGTTTTTCTTCCTCTCTTTTTCTAGGGTTGTGATGGTGCAGGACTGGTTGGAGAGATATGTGGTTGTGATGGTGCAGGGTTGTGATGGTGCAGTCTAAGGTTGTGATGGTGCAGTCTAAGGTTGTGATGGTGCAGTCTAAGGTTGTGATGGTGCAGGACTGGTTGGGGAAATCTAGGGTTGTGATGGTGCAGTCTAGCTAGGGTTGTGATGGTGCAGGGCTGGTTGGAAGTTCCTGTCTTTCCCTGTTATTAGGGTAGGGCAGTTGATATATAACAGTATGGTGCAGGTCGGCACGGTCTGCGGTGTGCAGACAGGTCGGCATAGTCTGTGGAGTGCAGGCATGTTGGTGCAGTATCCACAACTGTCAGGCATGTCGGTGCAGTAGGCAGGACGGTGCAGTAGGACGGTTAGGACGGTGCAGGTCGGCACAGTCTGCGGTGTGTAGGCATGTCAGTGCAGTAGGTGCGCGTGGGCATGGGTATAAGTAACCTATGTCACGCAGCGAAGCCAAAAGGAGGTAATACGTAATGAGTACATTTAGTGTAGCGCTGATAGTGTTAGTTTCCCTGTCCACAGGGGCGCTGCTTTCCAGCATCGCAGGAGGCATCGCCGAGCAGGTGTATAAGCGGCACAGGGTAAACGAGACAATGCAG
>JAKOQC010000461.1 GCA_029778565.1 bacterium | reverse complement strand
GCATCGTCAAAAGAACGGGCAAACTCTTCAAAAAAGTACGCGGTCCGGGAATAGCGATGCGGCTGAAAGATACAGCAGACCCGTTTACCGGCCGCACGGGCTGCCTCCAGGGTTACCCTTACCTCGGTGGGGTGGTGGGCATAATCATCGATAACCGTAACCCCGTTAACCTCGCCTATAACTTCGAAACGTCGCTTGGCGCCACGAAATTCGGTCAGGGTTTCAGCGCACCGGCCCGGGTTTAAGCCGAGCTCTGCCGCTACCGCCAGCGCCGCTACGGCATTGCTGACGTTGTGACGGCCGGGCACCCGCAAGTTAACGGTTCCCGTAAGCGGTTCGCCGCGGCGATAAAAGGTAAAGCTAGACCCCAGCCCGGTTAAAGCAATCTCGCGACCGGTATAAGCAGCCCCGTTCTGAGCAAGACCATAGGTGACTACTTTTTGATCTGCCCGGTGAGCTAATTCCCGTAAAAAAGGATCATCAACGCAGAGCACGGCCCAGCCGTCCGGATGCAGGTTTTGCAGAAAAGCTTCATAGGCCCGCTGCATCAGGCTAAAGTCATTCTGGTAGTGCTCCAGGTGATCGGCTTCCACGTTGGTAATCACGGCAATGTGCGGGCGGTAGCGCAGGAAAGAGTGATCGCTTTCGCAGGCCTCGGCCACAAGATACCTGCTTTGGCCGAAGCGGGCGTTGCTCTGGAAAGAGGAGACTACGCCCCCGATCAGGGCGGTGGGGTCAAGACCCGCAGCTTCAAGAAGCAAGGCGATCATCGTCGAGGTGGTCGTCTTGCCATGGGTTCCGGCTACGGCGATGCCGTAATGGCTGTTAATCAGGGCGGCCAGCAGCTCGGAGCGGTGCCAGACAGGGATGCCCCGTCGGCGGGCCTCCTGCAGTTCGCAGTTGTCCGGGGGGATAGCCGTTGAGTGGATCACTAGTTCGCTGGAGCCGATATGATCAGGATGGTGGAACAGCTTAATCTCGGCACCCCGGGCAGCCAGCTGCCGGACCAGCGCCGAGTCGTGGATATCTGAACCGGTTACCCGGTAGCCCATCTGCAGCAGCACCTGGGCTAGCGCGCTCATGCCGTAGCCGCCGATCCCGATAAAATGTACTTGCTTTACCTCCGGCAGGGTCACCGGCGTTCCTCCTTAAGAAGCTTTTTTTCTTAAAATGATATTGTATTGATACCGCGTTAGGGAAAAACCTTAACATAATGCGATAATTATATCAAAAGCCGTATGGGGAGACAAATTTTCCATGGTAATTAAATGTTAAACCGTTTACCGATAAAGTTTCTTTTTAAATAATTTGATAAACCAACTGATTTCATCGACTTTTAATAAATAAACAATAACAAAATAAACTCCAGCACCAACTGCAACCGTAATCAATAATACTAGCAACTCAAACAAAGTATTCCCTAACACCTTGGCGTTTAAAAAATTATATAGAAGGTATACAAATATTCCCATAACCAAAGAGGCCCCTAAAGATTTAATACCGCATTTTACAATGTTCAAACCCCCAATACTCCCTATCTTCCTCGTTAACCTGTAAAATAAAAACACCGTGGTGATTGTAATAGCTATTGAAGTGGCAAGCGCTAATCCTCGATGTTCCATATACCTGATTAATATAAAATTCAAGGTAATATTAAGTCCAACTGTAATAATACCGTTAATCATCGGTGTTTTCATATCCTGCAACGAGTAATAGGCTCTTTCCAAAAACATTCTTAATGCCATACCTACCAGGCCAAGGGAATAAAACAGCAATGCTGCAGAGGTCATTTTAGTTGCTACCGGATCGAAAGCTCCTCTTTCGAATGCTATCTTTACTATTGGTTGGGCTAATACAATAATGCCTATGGTTGCCGGAATCGTAATAAGTAAAATAACATTAACGCCATTACTTATTAATCTTTTGAAACCTTCATGGTTTTTTGTTGTTACTTCACTAGTAAGCATTGGGAATAATACTGTTGCGATAGCCGTAATAAAAACAGTTAGAACTAGAGAATTAAGCCGTGACGAATAATTCAATGCAGATATACTACCTTCGATTAATGTCGAAGCTAAAGATTTGTCAATAACCATATTCAAATCGTTAACGGCTACACTTATTATTACGGGTATTGATAACAATAATAATTTTTTAATATACTTGTCCTTAAAATCTAAAATAAATCTATACTGATAACCAACTTTTTTTAATCCAGGAAGTTGAATCACAATTTGTGACCCAACCGCTATTACACTAGTCACCATCAAACCTGTAATTCCAAAATAACCTGAAAGAAAGATCAAGAAAAATATATAAGTAAGATTATACGGGAATAACGAGGCAGAGAATTCGGTGAACATTAATTCACTTTGTAAATACCCTCGATAAATTCCGATAAATACTGCAAGTATTATAGCAGGTAACCCTATTCTCATTAGTTTTATGGCCAAATAAAATTGTTCACCTTTAAATCCTGCTGCAAGAACCTTAATTATTAGTGGTGAAATAAACCAACCCAATATCACTAATATTATGGAAAACAATAAAATGTTATTTAATAATTTATTAGTATAGTTGTTTTTGCTTAGCTCTTTATTTTCAATTTCTGATAATACGGGAATCATGGTGGTGTTTAAGCATTGATATATCATAGTTGTAACAAGATTTATTGCAGTCAATGCTATGAAAAATGTATCAGTTTCCATACCGGAACCAAATCTAGACGCAATCAACATCTCCCTTATAAAACCAAGGCACCTACTCCCAATGCTAAATATGATCATTATTACTATAGACTTCACCATGTTCATTGATTGCGTCAACTAAATATTCCCCATCTCAATATCCTATTAAGGCGATGACTAGGCCTAGTCTGTACTTGAATAACATTTATTTACACCACATGCTTTGGACCTTAAACTATAAGAAATACAAAGAGATAATGCAAACCAGTATTCAGGCCTTAACCAAATATCAGAACTTATCAGAAGCCTCCCGAAAGCGATGGAAAGTAACAGGATAGTAACTCTATAAAATCCCATATCATTATTTAACTTCATCCCTATAAGCATTTTTATGCAAAACATCCAGATCAGACCCCAAATAAACAAACCAATAATCCCAGTCTCAACTACTATCTGAAGAAACATATTATGCGCTGTTTTGTCCATAATTTGTTGAATAATACCGATGCCATATCCAATGAACGGTTTATCTTTGATTAGATCTATAATCGTTAAGTAAATAACATCTCGGCCAGAACTTGATTCTACAATTCCATTACTCAGCATTAACCTGAATTTATTTAACGAATACGATTTAATTCCAACCTGGTAGTAGATATAATCTAGCAGCTCGATGATCAATTGAGACCTGACTAGTAAGAAGGCCATTATGCCGATAAAAAATACTCCGAATATCTTGGTAGGGATAGCGACCTTTTGAGTTAATATTGCTACTGTCAATAAGAATAATAACAGCACGATGATGGCGCCCCTGCTACCATAAATAATGGTTAGTGATAAGGAAATCACAGCAAGGATGTTCCAAATTGGATTTTTAAATTTCGAATCATAACATGCATAAAAAAACATAATTACCGAAGGAGCCATGGCATAGCCAAAACGCATATAATTCATGGAATCCAAAAAATTAACAAATGGGAACAGCACAATGGCCAAAAAATTAATGATGGAGAATCTTAGAAATGCATCATAGAGCTCTCTTCCATCTACAGGTATACTAGCAATAACAAATGCAGAAAAGCTTTTGAAGAGAAATTCTCCGTATATTTGTAAAACAGTTTTTGTTAAATTAGGCATAAATACGGAACAGGCTAAAAAGGTCAACCCCGAGATCAAAAAAGTCATCAAAACATACTTTTTTAGTTTGAACTTATTGTTGACTAACACGGCTAATAACAGCATTAGAGTAAACCCGGCAATAGGCAACTGGGAGTTTACCATCGAGGCTACCGGTTGTAAAAAACCAAACTGAAAAACGAACATGGCCATGATGTAGGCATTTATCGTATTACGATTAATATCCATCACCTGCAGTCAATTAAAACAAAACTCCACAGATAAAAACAACAACTAGCGGCTATAACTTGTAAACACGATCATTAAAGTTACAAATGTTTTTAGTGTCCAAGATCAGCTTGCCTTTGATTAACCCCATATTGTTTTTAATGTGATCGTGCGCAGTCATGATAACAAGTATCTCGATCTCGTTAAGAAAATCTTCAAAGTTCATAAACTGATGCTTCACAATTCTCGTCTTTATGAGGGGGTCGTATACTT
>JAKOQC010000460.1 GCA_029778565.1 bacterium | reverse complement strand
TAATGTTATATATTATGATAACGGACAATGGATAGTTGGCAGTACTACTCAATACTTGACGTCTGATATAGTGGAGTTAGCGGCAGGCAATCAATTAGATTGGCAGCACTTGTATGGTAAAACAGTTATACCAACTAACGTATTATATGAACTAACAGAAGGTAAAGTTTATAGTGTAGTTGACAATAACACGTTCAACATAATTGTATACTATACAAGCGATATTAACAAAGTTAACGCGTCTAACCAAACGTTAAAACCTGTCCATTATGAAACATACTGTTTTGATACTAGTTGCACACCAGATAAACAAGAATCCATTACATTACCTTGGAGACCATCAAGGCCAGATAGAACAGGATATTATACTGCCACCAGCGTACAAACACAAACATATACTTACGATCGTATGGTTGTGGTTAGAGGTGGTATTTTCGATGAGATGCAAATTGATTTGGAGGTTATAAACGATGGTATAAGTGGCGATTATCATACTAGT
The DNA here is from genome assembly GCA_029778565.1 of bacterium. Taxonomy (GTDB): domain Bacteria; phylum Patescibacteriota; class Saccharimonadia; order CAILAD01; family BJGX01; genus JAHFOQ01. The sequence goes on along the minus strand of JAKOQC010000460.1, from coordinate 1,363 downwards.
GGAAAAGGAACATATAATATATTGGTAACAGAAAGCAGACAAGAATGTGACGATGAAGACTGTACTGTTTACTATGTTGATGTATGTAAACCAGAAGGACACTATTCATATACTATAGACCAGTCGGTTACTACTGTGGGAGCGACAGTCGCTGTTACAAACATAAAAATAGTTTGGGGCGGCCGTAACCGATGGGGCGAACCTGCTTGGGGAGGAGAGAATTTATCTAATTTAAAGGATAAAAATAATAAGCCATTGCAAATTGTATTATATGCAAAAGGTAATGGTGCAAATAAAGGGAAGTTAGTATTTGATTATGGAAGGAGTGTTGTTGGTGAAGACTTTGATTATGTAGTGGGTGTTGGTGAAGACACATATACACATCTATTTAAGAAGAGAGATGCATTGCATCTGCATGTAAATAAGATGCAACACACATTGGAGCCTTATGTGGAGTATGACTTAACTTTTAAAGTAGAAACATTTGCCATAATAAGCAATAATATTAGTGTTAATTTTTCTTCTGATAGATTTTGCGGCGGATCTTCGCAAAAAGGCATTATAAACAGTATACTATCTAGTCACAGTAAACCATATGGCGGTAGTAATGGTATGATATCTAAACCGACCACTGTAAAGTTTAAAGTGGTCGGAGATGGTGATTCACGTTACGTATCTTGGGGTAATATTGATCTACCTATTACGTCACCAGAGATGACTGTAGGCGTAGAAGTAGCTAGTAACCCCAACTATCTTACTTTATATAATATAGTAGGTAAACCTTCGGAAGGGGAACAAGGAGTAGGTAACTGGACGGGGTGGTATAGCAATGACAATATTATAGATAGGGGTTGTTTTCCTTATCCTTATTATAGAGAAGACTGTAAACTTGAAGGACATAATATAAAAATTATTCTCGAATCTAACGCTTTCAGAGATTCTGTTGATACTAAGTACTCAACTAAGGTGGGCAATGATTATATTACATACACTCCTATACAAGTACGTAATACGGCTATAAAACAAACAACAGGGCAAGAAAAATATGCATTCTTCAAAGGTATGGCACCTGCCGTGCGTGTATTTGGTTATCCGAGTAGTCGAAATATAGGACATCTCGTATATGTTAGTGTAAAACCACTTACATATAATGAGTTTGTTAGCACATCGTTTACAGCCACTATATATACTACAAATTTCCCTGGTTATACACAGAACTACTATTCACCAGTTCGTCCACTACCATTTAGATAGTCGAATAACAGTAGGTTTACACAGATGCACTTTTGCGTTATTTGATCGTCTGGCGTATTGTGTGTATTCTAATTCATACTGTGCGCTAAAACAGCGTTGTAATTATACG
>JAKOQC010000459.1 GCA_029778565.1 bacterium | reverse complement strand
CTATCTCTTTTAATTGCTCTCTGGTAACCTTGCCAACCTTATCTCTGTTTGGCTCACCAGAACCTTTTTCGATACCTGCGGCCTTTTTGAGCAATATGCTGGCTGGAGGTGTTTTAAGCTCAAAAGTAAAACTCCTATCCGCATAAACAGTTAGCACCACTGGAATTATCATGCCCGCATTGTCTGCGGTCTTTGCATTAAATTGTTTGCAGAACTCCATAATATTTACGCCATGTTGGCCAAGTGCTGGGCCTACAGGCGGCGCTGGCGTCGCTTTGCCTGCCGGCAATTGTAGTTTTATTTGTGCTATTACCTTCTTAGCCATATAGTTTCCCTCCCGTGTAGCTTGAACGCCCTTATATTTTTGTTAAATCACTGTAATCGGCTTCAACTATAGTTTCTCGTCCAAAAAGTGTCACTGAAAATTTGATCTTTCCCTTCTCCGGAATGACCTCTACTACTGTGCCGACTTGTCCCTGGAAGGGTCCGCTTCTAACGCGAACCACATCCCCTGACTTGAGATCAATTTCCAACTTTGGCTTCATCTGTTCTTTGCCTATCTTCGCAAAGATATCCTGGACTTCCCGTTCGGATAAAGGAATGGGATTATTACCAGCGCCCACGAAACCCATAACGCCAGGAGTATGTCTTACTACATACCAAGATTGGTCATCAAGGATCATCTCCACGAGTATATACCCCGGAAAGACCTTTCTTTTTACCCTCTTTTGCTTTCCGTCCTTGACGTAAACTCGCTCCTCTATCGGCACGAGAACTCGGAAGATTTTATCCTCCATGCCCATTGTAGCTATACGCTGCTCTAAATTGGCTTTCACCTTATTTTCATATCCTGCGTACGTTTGAACAACATACCAACGACGCTCGTTCTTGTCAATCATCACCGAAAAGGGGGCCATTTGGGCCCCCTCACCCCCCCTAGTCAATTGATTAATATTTCTAAGCTGTCAACGCTATCAAGGAATATAAAAGTCCTGTTTAAATTGTTTTTACCTATCGATTCAAGAAACTTTACCGTAAAAAGATTCACTAACCCACAATTTTTGAGAAAACCGCAGTAAATATCAAATCAAGAATCCCTAGATATGCCGAGACCGATAAAGTTACTACTATAACCAGCAATGTAGAAACCCAAACCTGCTTTTTGTTTGGCCATGTAACTCTTTTTAGCTCTGCTCGCGCTTCTCTCAAAAAACTAAAAATCTTATCCAAGTCTTTTGCCTCCTATGAACTCGAACCTGCGACCCCTGTATTTTTAAGCACCAAAGCCACTACACAGATTACAACAAAGCTAGCCCTTCCCCGCACATCCTTGGGGCAAAACCACCTACATTAACTGTCTTCAGCAACGTAGTCCACACTTCGGATTGCTAGCGTATATTACCATGCCCGCATTTTAAAAGTCAATGTCAAGTCCAAAAAACACAAGGCTATAAAGCCAGCATGAAAGGGTTCACATTTTCATTTTAGATTCGAGATATACACCTGGTCAAGGAGGGGGGGTTATGGTCATGTTTGATCATTATATTTTTTATTCTCTTGATTTCTATTCAGCCTCTCTATGATGTACTTTACCAAACTACTACGCAGGAAAGCGAAAATACACTAACAAGATCCTGGACGATTCTTTTTTCAGGCCTTAGCTAATAAAGGCTTCCCGGGGTGGAAAACTGACCAGAGGGTATTACAAAACCCGTAGACGTGGCTTTTTCCCGAAAAGTATAACAGTTATAAAAAAACACTCCCTTGCTCTTCTATCGGAAGCAAGGGAGTGAAAGGTAGGAGTGTAACAAACTACCCGTCTATGTACTGCCATGCACTATCAGCCACTATTGAGTAGAGTTTTTATGCGTATTTGAGTGATCGCAAAAAGACGTCTATAAATAACCCCAGTTAGATCTATGTTCTCAAATTTCTGGCAGGCCCGGCAGGACTCGAACCTGCAACCCCCGGATTTGGAGTCCGGTGCTCTGCCAATTCGAGCTACGGACCTGCTCGCTAAAACTATTTTATCCTACTTTGTTTCTTTGTGCAAGGTATGTTTATTACACCAACGACAATATTTTTTCTTTTCAAGTTTCTTTGGTTGTTTTTTCTTATTCACTGTCGTAACGTAATTTCTACGCTTGCACTCTGTGCACTCCAATCCCACCACATTAGCCATCTCGCATCCCCCCCTTCACCTTAAGGGGATTATTCCAATATATCGGTCACTACGCCGGCACCAACCGTACGACCGCCTTCTCTTATGGCAAACCTCAGTCCCTTTTCAAGTGCTACGGGGACTATGAGCCTGACCTCTATGTTGGCGTTATCTCCAGGCATTACCATCTCGACGCCCTCGGGAAGGGTTATCTCACCCGTGACGTCGGTCGTCCTGAAGTAAAACTGAGGCTTG
>JAKOQC010000458.1 GCA_029778565.1 bacterium | reverse complement strand
CAGTAGTCGGTGGTGTTGTTGCGCTTGTATTCTTGGCAAACTCAACATCGACCAATGTTACTGAAACACCGTCAGTACCAGCCTTGCTTTTGCTTAACGATAAGACCTTATCAATTGTTACTCCTTTATATACGGCTCTAAATACAACCGTTGCATTGTCAGCACTCATCGCACTAACCGAATAAACACCTGCAGATGTAATAGTAGCCGTACATCCTGTCTCGCTAACCTTAGAATAGGTTATACCAGTGGTTACTCTTGTAACACCATCATATACCCAAAACTCACCGCTTGCAGAAGCAAATGAAGACACAACACCAGATGAATTGGCTTGTAAGGTTACGCTTTCATTAGTCAGAAATCCAACTATTGCATCTGTACCTTTTGCCCCCATCTTTCCTACTGAATAAGATGTAGATGTGGTGCTGTCTGTATAGGTAATAACAGTTCTCGTCCAAAGATACTCATTTTCTGTAACAGACGGTATTGTCGAACTCCATGTTCCACCAGGTATTACAGTACCTGATGCGCTTGACTGATAAGTAATAACCGTTGAGCTAATGCCCCTACCAGCCGCACCAGTAGGTGCTTGTCGAGATACAGAATAAGACGTTGAGGTAGTATTGTCTGTGTATGTGGTTACCGTTCTTGTCCACAAATATTGTCCTTCCGGTACGGTTGGTATTGTGCTTAGCCACGTACCTGTAGGAGCGGTTGTCCCAGATGATCCAACCTGATAGGTTACGACTGTTGAACTAATACCTCTACCAGAAGCACCGTCGGTTACACGATAAATTGTAACTTTATCGGTTAATGCACCAAGTGTTGCGACAACCTCTATTCTTTTATAAGCAGCAAGCCATTGAGAATTAGTTAATGTACGTGTATTTCCGCTACCACCTAATGTTATTGGTGTTTGAGCAACTCCTGCGTCGTTATATGGAGTAGCCGTAAATGTTGCCGTTCCTGTTACGTTTTGAAGTTTAGCCTCAAATGTTATTGTTTGTCCTGTTTGTGGTGTGTTATCGGGATTACATTTCATCACTTGTGCAGAAGCAGATAAGTAAAGTAATGGAGCACTTGCACCAGGCAATCCTTGTTCTCCTTTTTGTCCAGTCCTTGCCTTTGCGAATGATTGTATTTTAGTAACACTAAATGAATCGCCTGCTTGCGTTTTGCCGATTATGGTAAATGTTATAGAGGCATTGTCTAAGGTCATGTTCGACGCAT
>JAKOQC010000457.1 GCA_029778565.1 bacterium | reverse complement strand
TACCACAGACTTAACTTGTGCAACGCTCTTAATGATGGACAAGGACACAGAGGAACGCTTTATTCATCAAATGTATTGGTTACCCAGGGATAACTTTGAACAGCGCGTACAGGTTGAAAAGATACCTTATGATAAATGGTATGAGCAGGGCTTAATAAGGCTTTGTAATGGCAATACAATCAATTACGGCGACGTTACAGCCTGGTTTTTAGAGATGGTTAATGATTACGGCATAACCCCTTTATGGATTTACTATGACAGCTATTCCGCCAAGTATTGGGTAGAGGAAATGGAGAATTACGGCTTTAAGATGGTACGCTGCATACAGGGAGCCAAAACCTTAAGCTTACCTATGCAGATGTTAGGCGCAGACTTAAAGGCCAAAAAGATAAACTATAACAACAACCCTATTCTTAAATGGTGTCTTACCAACACCGGCGTACAGACCGACAGGAACGGTAATATAGTGCCTATTAAGGCCCAGAGCGCAAAAATGCGTATAGATGGTACCGCAAGCTTATTAAATGCCTATGTAGGCTTATATGAGCATTACAACGAGTTTCTAAACGCTTTATAAGGGAGAGTGAGAACATGGCTAAAGGAAGCGTACTTAAGGATAAGAAAATAACCATTTACAAGAAGGTTATAACAGAGGACAGCATAGGGAATCAGATAACCAAATATCAACCTATACACCCCGGCAAACTTTGGGCATACGTTAGGCAGCTATCGGCCCAGGAGTATTTTGCAGCTGCCCAGGTACAGCATAAAGAAGAAATGCTGTTTACGATTAACTGGCGGCCAGACATAAGCCCAGCAATGTTCATTGAGTATAAAGGCGTTTGGTATGATATACAGCGCGTTGATACCTTCGAGGGGTACAAGGAGAATTTACACTTATACGCAAGCCAAACATTAAGGCCACCAGATCCAGACAACATAATACCGTATGGACAATAACCCCACAGATAACAGCCCCGGCCGCAAGGTACGGGGTTTTTCTATAGTAGTAGCTAACCAAAAGGCGGCCAGGGATAAAACCTTAGCCGCCTTTATTTGTTCTTGACAGCCAATAACCTGTAATAGTATAATGTTACTAAAGTAAACATTAAATAAAAGGAGGGCAAAACATGGCCAAGGTTATAGCAATAGCAAACCAAAAGGGCGGCGTAGGCAAGACCACAACAGTCCATAATGTGGCCGCGTCAATGACCTACAAAGATTATAAGGTTTTAATGGTTGACCTGGATCCGCAAGGCAATTTATCCTTTATTTCCGGCGCAGATAACGTAAATAAACCTACAGTGTATGAAGTATTGCACGACAAAGCCAAAATTGCGGACGTATTACAGCAGACCAGGAGCGGCCATATTATACCGGCTAATATTCTTTTAAGCGGCGCAGATATGGAAATAACGCGGCCAGAGCTATTAAGGAATAAGTTAGAAGCCATAAAAAGCGGTTATGACTATATTTTAATTGATACCCCGCCGTCATTGGGGATCTTAACTATTAACGCCTTAACAGCAGCCGACAGCGTTATTATTCCAATGTCAGCAGATGTATTGAGCTTACAAGGTTTAAGCCAATTATACAACACTATTGAAGCGGTTAGGAAGCACAGCAACCCAGGCCTGGAGATTGAAGGGCTTTTATTTACGCAGCATAACCATAGAACCCTTTTAAGTAAGGAGTTTACCAAGGCTACAAAGGACGTTGCAAAGCGAATGAATACTAAAGTATTTCAAACAACTATAAGGGCAAGTGTAGCCACAAGAGAGGCCCAGGCCCATCAAACAGACATTCTTACCTATTCGCCTATTTCGCCAACGGCAGAGGGTTATAACTCTTTAACAGCAGAGATTATTAAAGGAGGAAGTAAAAAATGAGCAAGAAGAAAATAGAAGGCTTAGGCGATCAAGCCGTAAGCAAGTTTTTTGAACCGCCGGAAGGTTTACCGGAGGTTGAAAGAACCAAGGTAGGAAGGCCGCGCACCATATACCGGGAGTACGAAAAAACAAGCCAGGAAGGGTTAAGGGATGGCTACAC
>JAKOQC010000456.1 GCA_029778565.1 bacterium | reverse complement strand
CGTGTATTTTTATGTTACCAATTGTTGGTAATGTTATTATATCACCATTATTATAAATGATTCTAATTTCTGCTAAATAAGTTCCAAAGTTTTTAGTTTCTTCTTTAGAAAATTGATAAGTAACAACGGCATTATCGTAAACTGTCATTGTTTTAGGATTAACTCCCATGCCTTCTACCCATAACTGAACTGTGCAAGAAGTTAAGTCAATCGGAGTGCCATTATCATCAAGAAGTTGAACTGCGAAGATGGGCAGTGTGTCTCCTTGCTTTATGTAAAAGTCCATTTCATCACCTCTTTGCTATTTATCATAATTATAATTTTAACATATAATTTTAGCTTCTAATAAACTCATATATCACTTTCATTGTGTTTTGATTAGTTTTAGTTATCGGAGATGCCAATAATGTTCGTGCAAAATAGTGGTCACTTATATTTGGTTTATACAGCTTGCCTTGATAAGTTAGAGCATAAATAGTATCGCCATCTGAAGCCAAGTCAGTAGAAAAACGTTTATCTATGCTAATGCCAACACTAACACCCGCTACAAAAACTTGTCCTGCGGTTGTGAGTTTCCACATGTAGCCATCACTATTTATGACATACAAATAATTGTTGTGATATACCAAACCAAAACCATTTTGAGAACTTGTGCTTATCCCAACAGAAACGCCTGAACCTATAAGGCTTCCAGCAATAGTAAGCTTATATAGTGTGCCATTATAACTTAAAGCATATAAATAAGTTCCATCGCATGCTAAACCAAAGGTAGAAAATTGAGTGCCAGTGTTAATTCCAGTAGAAACAGCGGAACCGATAACACTTCCATTAGTATTTAGTTTATATAACAACCCATCACGAGTTATAGCATACAAGTAACTTCCGTCAGATGCCATACCGAAGCCAGAATCATAATGTGCGCTTATTCCCGTAGAAACAGAAGAACCAACAAGTTGTCCATTAGTAGTTAGTTTATACAATGTGCCGTCATGCTGTAAAGCGTACAAATATCCGCCACAATAAGCAAAGCCAAAACCAGAATAGCCTGTGTCTGTTATTCCAACATCAGCAACTAAAGAGCTATTGGCATAAGGTTGTAATTG
>JAKOQC010000455.1 GCA_029778565.1 bacterium | reverse complement strand
TATTGTTTCATCTGCCGCCATGGTTGGGTTAAGACCTATAAATTCTCATAAAGTATTAGAGATATATTCTTATGAGACTTTGTCCGAAACTGAGTGGAACATCCCTTCTGTAAAAAATGTTTTTTTACCAAATACATGGGTCGATATTACAAAATATTTAGACAAAAAATTAGAAGCTATGGGCATGTATGCTACGCAGATAAAAGAATTCCCTCACCCAAGGTCGCTGGAAGCAATCGAATCATTGGCGAAATTACGTGGATCAACGATAGGTGTTCATGCTGCCGAAGCATTTAGTTTAATAAGAAGGATTATAATATGAAAAAAGGTCTTTTAATAATTGGCGCAAGCGGTCACGGCAAGGTCGTTGCCGACGTCGCCTTAAAGATGAATAAATGGAAATATATTGCTTTTTTGGATCAGGATGAAACCATCAAGTCTTCGTTAGATATTGATGTAATAGATAGATCAGAAAATGCCTTTAAGTATATAAAAGACTACGATATATTCGTGGCAATTGGCAATAACGCTACGAGAGAAAAGGTATTAGAGGAATTGATGTCATTAGAAGCAAGCGTCCCTGTGTTGATGCATCCTAGTGCTGTTTTGGGCAAGCTGGTGGAGGTCGGGATTGGTACGGTCATCATGGCAGGGGCTGTAATTAACTGCTGTACCAAGATAGGTAAAGGTTGCATAATCAATACCGGAGCAACCATAGATCACGACAATATGATAGGCGATTACGTGCATATCTCACCAGGTGCGCATCTGGCCGGGACTGTAAGCGTTGGAAAGGGTACATGGATAGGTATCGGAAGCGCAGTAATAAACAATATAAGTATTACAGGCAATTGCATCATCGGAGCAGGCGCGGTAGTAACTAGGGACATAATAGAGCCTGGTACGTATGTCGGGGTACCGGCAAGGAAAATCAAGGGAGTTAATCCTCGAGGGTCGGATCTTTAATCTTGAATTTTCACTAGTTGCATAGTCCTCATTTGCGTATAATCATTACCGAAAGGCGGAGATTGCAGAACTAATAAATGACATCACGTCAGGCCAGAACGTGATCGTCTTTTCCCCGAGGCGCTACGGGAAGACCTCGTTGATCCTTGAGGTCTTAGACCGC
>JAKOQC010000454.1 GCA_029778565.1 bacterium | reverse complement strand
TGGTGGTTATAGAAGTTGGCGGAAGGTACATCTTTAATCACCCAACCAACTGGTCATACGATCTACAATGGATGTTTTATGGAGCTATGGTTTTTTTGGGTGGGGCTTACGGTATAAAGGCAGATGTACATGTCAAAGCTGATGTATTCTATGACATGTTTAAACCCAGAACAAAAGCTGTTATACGTATACTATGCTATCTGTTGCTTTTCTTTCCTTTTGCTATTGCTTTTGTTAACGCTTCTTATGGTCTAATGGCCAATGCCTGGATACTGAAAGAAACTTCACCGTACACCAGTTGGAATCCACTTACTGGGCCTATAAAAACAGTAATGTTTGTAAGTGCCGTTATGTTGTTGCTCCAAGGGATAATTGATTTTATAGGCTACTTTAAGATGCTCAAGGATGGCGGTGAAGATATATGACAATGTCTCCTGAACTAATAACCATACTAATGTTTGTAACAGTCTTAGTTGGTGTATTTTTAGGCTTTCCCATTGCTTGGACATTGGCTGGATTGGGAATAGGTTTTGGCCTTATTGGTTGGGGTAATCAGGTTTTTGCTCTAGTCGGTTCCCGCGCTTATGGAGTATTGTCTAGTTACACCTATGTAGCCATTCCCCTTTTTATCTTTATGGGTGCTATGTTAGAACGGTCAGGTGTTGCTGACAAGGCTTTCGCTGTATTAAATCAATGGCTGAAAAACGTAAAAGGTAGTTTAGCCTATGCCACCATAATTATCTGCACTTTGTTTGCAGCTTGTACCGGTGTAGTGGGTGCCTCTGTTACCACAATGGGATTGTTAGCACTCCCCCCCATGCATGAAAGAGGATATGATAACAAACTGTCTACAGGTGTTGTTGCTGCCGGTGGTACTTTGGGAATCTTGATTCCACCCAGCATAATGCTGGTATTGCTTGGCCCAATGGCAAATGTTTCTGTGGTAGATTTATTTGCAGCGGCGATTATACCGGGACTTTTACTGTCCTTTATGTATTTGCTGTATATCTTTATTCTAATTAAGATTAAGAAGGATGTAGTTCCTGAACAAGCAATTCAAGAAGGAGAAGAGATATACTCAGTATGGGATGGGATTAAAGCTTTTGTTCCTTTTATATTACTAATTCTTGCGGTCATGGGTGCTATATTAGCCGGTATATGTGCACCCACGGAAGCAGCTGCCTTAGGAGCTTTTGGAGCCTTTTTGATAGCCCTGGGTTTCCGGAGGCTTAACTGGCAAGTAATAAAAGAAGCTGCCCTTTCCACCTTGAAAACAAGTACCATGATCGCGTTTATTGCCATAGGAGCCAATCTGTTTACTGCCGTATTCTTTGGAGTCGGCTGTGGGACAGTGGTTAACAATTTCATTACTTCCTTAGGTCTGGGCGCAACTGGAACAATGCTGATCGTACTCTTAATAGTATTCTTGCTGGGGATGCTCATTGACTGGGTAGGAATTCTGCTGATTGTAGTTCCCATTTTTATGCCAATCATGGCAC
>JAKOQC010000453.1 GCA_029778565.1 bacterium | reverse complement strand
TTTGCAATTAGCTACTACACCGCCCCTTACGGCGTCCCGGGGGTGGATGCTACTATCTACTATCCACAAGTAGATATGAAGTTTTTAAATGACACCGGCCATTATATTCTTATTCAAACACAAATGTATGGCACAACCTTAAAGTTTGATTTCTATGGCACAAAGACTAAATCAGGAGTTATCCGCGGGCCAGAATTTGTAAGTGGTAATTCTGACCCAACTATCCCCTCACATACAGTATTTTACCGTGATGTATTAGACCTAAATGGTAAAGTAATAAAAACCGATACTGTACATACGTACTACCAAAGCTCACTCGATTTCCCAATAACTGATTAGTTATTTACCAATACAAAAGTTACTAAAGACTTCATTTATCATCTCACTGGAAGTTTGTTTACCACTGAGTGAATTAAATATCTCAACAAGATTTTGTAGCTCTACAAGAATAATATCATCACTCTGTTGATCTGTTAGTAAGGTTTGAATATATCTCAGTTGCTTGGATGCTTTTTTAAACAATGCTAATTGTCTATTTGTAAGTAGCTGAACACTCTCGATATGAATATCTTCTGTAAGGCCTGTGAGTACATCTGTAAGTTTCTTTACTAACTGACTATCTTGCGAGCTAATTGTAATAGCAGTAAACCCAGAAAAGAACGTACTAATCGGCTCGGTGGTAATATCAGATTTAGTAAATACTACCAAGACTTTACTTTGTTTAAGAGGGGTAAGTAGATTATTATCTTCTAAATATTTCTGGGTTTCTGCTTGTTTACCTGGCTCGATTAATAACAATACAATATCACTTTTACTAATCTCTTGTTTTGTTCTCTCTATACCCAGTTGTTCAACAGTGTCTTGGCTTACATGAAGACCGGCGGTATCTGTAAGAACAAATTGCATATCATTAATAGTGATAGATTCTGAGATAATATCACGTGTGGTTCCAGCTATATCAGTAACAAGTGCTCTGTTATAGCCTAGAAGGGTATTAAGCAAAGTACTTTTACCTGCATTTGGTAATCCCACCAGAGCTACCCTAAAACCTTCTCTCAGAATTGTTTGGTATTTACTATTATTAATAATAGTCTCTATTTGTTGCTGAACCTCACTTACTGTTTGTATTGCCTGCTCATTCGATATCGCCGGGATATCTTCTTCTGAAAAATCAAGGTTAGCAATGTAATAAGCACTCAGAGAAATAATTTGATTTTTTAATTCTTCAATACGGTTTGAAAGTTCGCCGTTTAATATACTACTAGCTTGCTTAGCAGAACGTTGATTTTGCGCACCAATTAACTCAGCCACTGCCTCTGCCTGAACAAGATCCATTTTTCCACTTAAAAAAGCTCGCCGAGTAAACTCTCCTGGTTCTGCCTGTCGAATTCCAGGTAAGTGAATAATCTTGGTTAATACTGTCTGGGTAATTGCTGGAGAACCATGTAAATGGAGCTCTACAACATCTTCACCTGTATAACTATTTGGATTTGGCATATATACCGCCATAGCCTGGTCTAAAGTATTTTCTCCATCATGTAACCAGCCAAGTTGAAGCACACGTGGTTGTAATTTTTTGCCGCTAAGTGGTTTAAAAAACTTCGTAAGTACTTCCTTTGATCGATTACCAGATACACGAATAATCGCTAACGCACCAGATCCGGCGGGTGTAGCTAAAGCTGCAATTGTTTGTTCATTAGAATCTATCATGTTTTTACCGAACAAAATTTAGGCTTTTTTAACAACGATTGATCGGTTTGGTTCTTGGCCTTCACTCTCGGTTGTAACATCTTGGTTTTCGGCTAAGTAGGTATGAATTGCTCTACGCTCGAAAGAATTCATGGCAGGCAAACGCTTTGGTCTACCGCTTATAACAACTTCTTTAGCAATACTTTCGGCAATAGATCGAAGCTTTTCGATACGCTCTTTCTTATATCCAGCCACGTCTATTACACACCATTCCGTATTAGGATCTTGACGTTTCATAATACTATTTACAAGATGTTGCAAAGAACGGAGATTGTCACCTTTTTTACCTATTAATAATGCATGATCTGGACTATCAATCGTAATCTCATTTTCTTCAGAATCAGTAATTGTATAACTTACTCCTAAACGTTCAAGAATATCACCTACTACTTCTTTAGCAAGTGTCTTACTTTCCACCACGACGCTTTGCAGAACTTTTAGTTTTCTGCTTCCTTGGCTCGGCAATCTTTTTCACCACCGTTACTTCTTCCATCTCTTCTACTTCCTCACCCATAACAACTTTCTGTTGTAATATAGAAACTAAATTAGCGGTTAGCCAGTATAGTGGCAGGGCAGCTGGGAGTTTCCAGGCTATAAAGATAGTAATAAGCGGGAATACATAGTTCATCATTCTGGTCGCAGCAGCGGTTGGGTCTGATTTATCAGTTTGTTTGGGTGTTATCATTTGTACTTGCAAGAACTGTGTAACACCAGCGAGAATGGCAAGTGGGATACTTGGGTTTGACATTGAAATTACACCAAACAATGTAGGGTGAAAACTTGCTGGATCTTGAATAATTGATTGTACTGCTGAGAGATGTTGGATTGGTAGGTAGAGTAATTGAGATAACTCGGCAGTGTTTTGCGTAGCAGCACGAAAAACAAAGTATAAAGCGATAAGAAAAGGAAATTGTAGTAATACTGGTAAACAGGCCGAGAATGGAGAAATTTCTTTTTCTTTATAAAGCTCCATAAGCATTTGAGATTCGAGAGCCTTATCACCATTAGCTTTTTGCTTAAGCTTAGCAATTTCTGGTTGTAAGGATTGCATTTTCTTTTGGCTTCTTAGTTGTTTAGATGTAAGTGGCCAAAGCGCAAAACGAATAATAAGTGTAAGAATAATAACACTTACCCCGAAGTCGTGCCCAGGAATGAGTCCATAGATTAAAAAGAGTAGGTTTAATAGTGGTTGTAGAAAAATTACTTGTAATAAATGAAAAATTGGACTCATTGCATCTCCTTAGGTAAATAACTCATATCAACACGGGGCTTGGCAAACGGATTACAGCTAAGTATTCGTTTTGTACTCAAACCAACAGCTTTTAAGAGTGGTTGGTGAATAAAGGCTTGTTTAGTGTATTCACTACAGCTAGGGTAATGACGACAAAAGCCATAAGGATAACGCGATTTTAATAGACCATGGTCTGGTGAAAGGGTTTTTTGGTAAAGATTGATTGATGAGATAATAATTGGTTTCATTTAGTTCTAAATACCTTAAGACTTACTAAACTTTGAATAATATTCCTTTCTAGATCATTATGATTAAGACCAGTAAGATCGTTGTATATATTTACTATAACGAAAAAACCAGGTGTCGCCAATGAAATGTTTTTTCTAATAATTTCTCGTACCCTTCTGCGAGCCCGGTTTCGTACCACTGCTTTCTTACTCACCTTCTTAGGTACAACAATACCAAGCTTAATAACTGGTTCTTTTACTTTTAGTACTTTAATTGTAAAATCAGGTGTTCGAATAGATTTACCAAGCCGATAGGTTTTTGCAAATTCTACCTTTTTTCGGAGTGGTTCCATCAAAATATTAGGCAGAAATCTTTTTTCGGCCTTTTAGTTTACGACGTTTTAGTACTGCCCGACCTTGACGTGTGCTCATTCTTGCAAAAAAGCCATGTACTCGAGATCGATAGCGTTTCTTTGGTTGGTAGGTTTTTTTACTCATAGGTCTTATATATACTACAGATTTTTTTTCTATTAGTCAATGTAAATACACTATTTTTTCCACAAGCTCTCGGTTAAATATTTATTTCTGGTTTTTGTTTGGTTGTGGAAAACTTTTTTTGCGATTATTATAGAGAGTAAAGAAGGGGTGAGAAAAAGAGTGAAAAACTCAGAAGCTAAGCTATGGGAATTAGTGCGTGGTAATTTACAATTATCACTCTCTTCGGCTAACTTCTCTACTTGGATTGCACCAACTCAGGTTGAGTCAATTACAAAAAATACAGCCCATGTTCGGGTGCCAAACTACATGACAAAACATTATCTAGAAACTAAGTTTTACCAAGATATACTTGATGCTTTTGCAAATATTGATCACCCAGTAGAAAAACTAATATTTAGTATAGGTAAAATTAGTAAACCTCAATCACCAACTCCTCAACCTAGTAATAATAAAGACAAAAATACTCAAGAATCACCTTTACCAACTAACGAAACTCAACCATCTAGTTCAAATACACCTTTTCAGAGTAAATATAACTTTTCTAACTTTATTGTTGGCTCAGGCAATCGACTAGCCTTCTCAGCTGCGCAATTAGTAGTAGAGAAGCCTGGTACCGCCTATAACCCTCTCTTTCTTTATGGTCCTGCTGGGGTTGGAAAGACACACCTTATGTGGGCTATTAATACAGAAATCCTCAAACTTAATCCAGACACGAGAACGGTGTATGTAACTAGTGAGCAGATAATAAGTGAGTTTGTACAAGCAATACGCAAAGGAGAAAAATTTACCAATAAGTATCGAGAGGTAGACGTTCTGTTAGTTGATGATATGCAATTTATTGCTGGTGCCGAAAAAACCCAAGAAGAGTTCTTTCATACCTTTAATAGCCTTCATCAGAATAATAAACAGATAGTACTGTGCTCTGATAGACCTCCAAAAGAAATTCCTACCCTGGAAGAACGATTACGATCTCGATTTGAGTGGGGAATGGTGGCAGATATTCAACCACCAGATTTAGAAACACGAATTGCTATTGTTATGCAAAAAGCTCAAGATAAGGGTATTACACTCGATGAATCAGTAGCAGACTTAATTGCCCGTTCTGCAGAAATGAATATTCGAGAATTAGAAGGTGCACTCACAAAAGTATTAGGATATTGCCTTGCCCATAATACAGAATTAACTTTTGAGGTAGCCGAAATAGCACTTGGTGAGCAGAATAAACAAAAAAAACGGGTGGAGGTAAAGGATATACTGCAAAAAACTGCCAGTTACTACAACATCTCTTATGACGAAATTACTGGCACTCGCCGAAATAAAGAAATTGTTTTACCTCGTCAGGTAGCAATGTATTTTATGCGTACCGAACTCCACCTTAGTTTCCCTATTATTGCTTCTAAGTTAGGCGGGAGAGATCATACAACTATTATGCACGGGGTGAAAAAACTCGAAAAAACAATACCTACAGACACAGATTTAGCTGCAGATATAAATAAACTAAAGGCTGAGATATTCTAATTGTGGAAAAGTATGTGTATAAGTTGTGGGAATTGTGTGTAAGTCTTGTGCAAGATTTGTGTAGAAAAGGTATATTTTTACACAGACAAACTCAGTCTAAACTTACCCCTCTGTATAACTCGCCACTTGCACACAATTTTTCCTTATGTAATTCACAATTTAGCCACAATAGAGAAATGGTCATTTTAACCGTAATAAAAGCCAAAAATACTATTATCCACAAATTCCACAGGCCCTATTACTACTATCACTTATTTAATCTAGTACAATATTAGTTATGAGGGTTTCTTTATTACAACAAAACATAGATACAGGTCTTTCGATAACCTCTCGAATTGTCCAGCCTACTAATAGTCTACCAATACTTGGTAATATTCTTGTATTAGCAAAAAAAGGTATGGTAGAACTCCAAGCTACAAATCTCGAGCTTTCGGTGCGCTATAACTTACCTGCAAAGGTAGAAGAAGAAGGTAGCTGTTCTCTCCCCGCTCGCTTATTTTTTGATATTATTCATTCATTAAATGAAGATAAGATTCAACTTACTTCTAATAAAGATAATATAATCTTACGAACTGATGGTTTTGAAGCCGAAATGAATGGGCTAAATGCGAGTGATTTTCCGCAAATTCCACAGATTACCACAAAAAATACCATTACTCTCCCCTTAGAAGTATTTGTTAGCTCAGTTGAAGAAATTCTACCCGCCGTCAGTATAGATGAATCACGCCCAATTTTAGCCGGTGTTTTAGTGAATATAACTAACCAACAGCTGCTTCTAGCTGGCACCGATAGTTATCGATTAGCTCAGAATACTCTACCTATTAAGTCGAGCGAGGATATATCAGTAATCGTGCCTGCCTCTACTCTTTCAGAAGTAATTCGGGTAGCTTCGATTTTGTCCCCTGAAGAAGTTACTATACAACTAAGTGAAACAGAAATTATTTTCGAACTCGGACAAGCTCAAATTATTAGCCAACTTATAGAAGGTCAATACCCAGACTATAAAAAGATCATTCCAGAATCCTCAACTACACATGTTGTGCTCGAAAAGAAAGAATTAATTCGAGCAATTAAGATTGCCTCCCTCTTCTCACGAGAAAATGCCCATAGTATAGAATTGGTAGTTGATGCAAAAGAATTGGTTATTAATTCTAAGGCTAGTGATATTGGAACAAATTCGTCTAAGATACCAGCTAAAGTATCTGGAAACCCTATTTCTATTAATGTAAATGCCCGCTATTTATTAGATGCTGCTAATGCGATTAAAAAAGACACCCTACAACTATCATTTACTGATAAGTTAGAGCCATGTGTAGTAAAACCTGAAGGTAAATATCATTCAGAATATATTCATATAATAATGCCTTTACGTAGCTAGAATGTTAGAAAGTGTAAAACTTACTAACTTTCGTAACTATCCTGAAAAAACAGTTTCTTTTACCCACCCAACCACAATTATTACAGGGAAAAATGCTATTGGTAAAACAAATATTCTTGAATCTATTTATGTAGGATTATTTACTAAATCATTTCGAGCACACGATAATCAGCTTATCTCTACAAATAATGATTTTTTTAGAATTGAGTTATCTTTTTATAAAAATCAACTTTTGTATTACTATACCCTAATCCCTAAAAGAAAAAAGACTATCAAGCATAATAATAAAATAATCACTTTAAAAGAAAGTATTGGTAAATACCCGGTAGTTTTGTTTGAGCCTAACTCTATACTATTATTTTCCCTGAGCCCCAGTATTAGACGTAAGTATTTCGACACACTCCTATATCAACTCGATCCTGAGTATGTACAAAATAGTATTACGTATAATAAAACTCTCCGACAGAGAAATGCATTACTAAAAAAATACAAACAACTCGGTGTAAAACCAAAGTTAGATGAACAGATGTCTATTTATAATATTCAGCTCGCAGCGGCCGGTGCGTATATTACCCGTAAACGGAGTGAGTTTCTTAAAAAAATTACTCCCTCTCTTCAAGAATTTTATACAAAAGTTTCTTTGGATAATAAAAAAATTCAAACAAAATTTATAGCTTCTAATACCTCAGAAGAAGATTTATTAGAAAAAATCCAAAGTAATTGGGGTATTGATAGTTCGGTAGGACTTACCCTAATAGGGCCACATCGCGAGGATTTTGTTGTGTTGTTTAATAATGAACCAGTTAAGAATTTTGCTTCCCGTGGAGAGATTCGCTCTCTATTGCTAGCATTTAAGTTTACTGAGTTAGATCTCTTTGCTAGATCGAGCGAACCACCCATATTATTACTCGATGATGTTTTTAGTGAGCTGGATGAAACCCGTCAAAAACTCCTTATTAAAAACACCAAATCGTTTCAGACGATAATTACCAGTACAAATATCCCCAGTAATATTATTAAAGATTTTCAACATATAGAGTTGGTATGAATGATTTAGAGCCTATAAAAAAATATCAATTTAGTAAACATCAAGATTTATTAGATACTCAAAAAATAATCTTACAAATTCAGAGTAGTATACTAAAAACGACACATATTAAAGTTACAATAAAAAAATATCAACCACCACATTTAATCATTTCTACTTCGAGCGCTTCAGCAGCAAGTGAATTACAGCTTACTAAGTCTACTCTACTAAAAGAATTAGCACAGTATAAGATTACTCAACTTAGTATTACTATTAGCTAATTTTTAACCCGGAGGGGCTCCATTACCTTGTAAATACCGTAACTGCTCATACTTAATTTTTTCTGAATTTGTATTTATTCCTTTTGAAGTTAAGTAATCTATCGCATTTTGCTTATATTTATCATATGGATTCTTTTGTATAGTTACTATGAAGGTATTGATAGTTTCATCATATTTAATATAGAACCCATCTCCTTGAATAGGTAATGATTTAATAAATTGAGCTCTTAGTGAGTTATCTTTTCCGGTTGTAAAAATTAACGTGATAGGGCTAATCTGTTCCCCATTAATAGATTCGATATTAGAAAGTTTAATAGTATACTGAGTATTTTCTTTTAGGTTAGTATTGGGTTTAAAAATTATTTCGTTATCTACAATGTCTTTTGTTAAATAACTAGCCGGGATAACTTCTAATGTGTTTGAAGTTTCTTTCCTGGATAATGTTTTAGAGAACTCAAATTTAATTTCGGTGTCTACATTAACGTCTTGACTGTAGTTATTCGGACTAACACTCACTAATTTAAATGACTGATCACTGGCTTTTCTGTTATTACTAATTAGTAAGTACAAGCTAAATCCAATAATACTTATAACTATAAAAATAATGATAAGTAGAAGTAATTTCTTCATTCTTTCACCTTATCACTATTAATCAAATAAACACCATCTTGGGTAAACACAATTAACTGTTTTTCTAAAACTGCTAAATTAATTGGGTTGGTAATAATTTTATCTAAATCGGTAATAATTTCAGTATTATTTGTATCTATAGTTGTTTTACTAAATTCATTAATATCTTTTTTCTTTACTATATTAAAGGTAGATTTAATATCTGTATTATTCCTGCTACTTATTAGGTAGACACTTGTAGGAATTTTTAATTGTATTAACTCAGCATTTTTTATTAGGTAAGGATAATCTTCGGTAGGTGATTCTATTAATAGATTATTATTATTTAATACTTTATAGTGACTTAGATTTTTCTTTGCGATTAAGGATGTCTTTTTAGTGTTTAAATCATATTTGTTTATTGTAAAAGTATTTGCTGATTCACGGTAAGAATAAATAAGATATTTTGGGTTAGCTAGTAAGAGGTTTTGTATATTTACATTCCCTATAGGAGTAATTGTTTTTGTATTTATATTAACACTATAAATAGTCCCTTTAATATTTGGTTGGGTATCTTCTGGGTCGTAAAAAGTGTCATATTTATTATTAATATCCTGATATTGTAGATATATTAAATTAACCTCATCTTGCCAGGCGGCAAAGGCCACACCATTAGCTTTAATAATTGGGCTACTACCAGAACCTTGTTGATTGGTTTTAAAGACGGTCAGTTCTCTCGTGTTTGGGTTAATATAACTTACATTTGTTCCGTCATAACTAATGCTTGGTGAAAAATCAGTATTAATCGAACCAATAGTATTAACAGTACTATCTGAAATTTGTTTTAATAACCCATCTGTTGAAATATAATAAACTAAATTATTATATGTAATAATATTTTGGTTATTATCTATTTTATCTTTAGAGATGAGTTGAGGTTGTTTTTCTGTATTAAAGCTAAACACTGTTATTATATAAAGAATACCTACAAAGATAACTACAACTAAAGCTATTAAAATATTTCGTCTAGTAAACATTAGCTACCTAAATCCGCCCTTAATTTATCCATATATCTTTGTCCTGGGTCAGATCTACCCGATGGTGAACCAAACATACAAATATTCGCTTCAAAATGACCAAATATACCCTTACTATTTGGCTCAGCACATACCTTTTCATTTTTGATATTAAACTTCTGCATAAGCTCCTTAACAGTTTTGAGTACCGCCTGATATTGTGCATCATTACCAAGTATATCTTCTTCTGTTCTACCATCTATTTCAATACCAATAGAATGTTTATTAAATGCTAAAACATGTTCGGTATAAGTATTAATTGGATCAACTAATTGAAACATTTTACCATTTGCATCTGCCCATAATTGTACAGAGCAACCTTGCGGGCCACAGCTCTTATTACTTTTAATAAGATTCACAAAATCTTGTGGGGTATTTGAGTGTCCTACAGTGTAATGGATGATAATTGTTGTAGGTGTAATTTGTTGACCATCAAATGACTTAACTAATTCAGCGGTAGATAAAGTACCAGCACCACCACTTCCACAGGTAATTTTATCGCCCGACGCAGTTACGAGCTCTTGAATCGTTTTCTTAATGCCAGCTATATATTCATCTGGATTATTACCACCATCCCCGGGAGGAGCATACTTCATAATAATATCCCGAATAGTAATCTTACCTTCGTCTAAATATACTTTTTTAACATAGGTTGGTTGATCATCCTTAGTTCCACCACCATCTAAGCTATCAGCAAACGAATCATACTTGTACCAAAGGCGACCATTAGTAGTGACATTAGGTTGTGATGCTGTTGCAGTTCTACCAAATGAATTATAGCTATTATCCGGTATAGCTTTACCATAGCTAGATTCTTGAATTGCTATCTGTACAAGTAAGAATGGATTAACACCAGCACGCTTAGCACCCGAAACAAATTTTGCTCCTAGGTTAGCTAATGGCGCATCTCCAAGGCCTTTAGACTTTGCATAGTCATCTATAACCTTACCAAGTTCTTCATCACTAACATTAATTGTAAATAATCTACCATCATCCACACAGGTACCAACACCTTGCGCACCATTCTTATTACAGTTGTTTGATTTTTGTACACCTACTGCACTACCACCGCCATTTGCAACATTTTGGGCAATTACATCTCCAAATGCATCTTGACCAGCTGGGCTAGTTGGGTGAACAGCAAGACCATCTGAGTTAGAAATAAGATTATTTGTATCTACTAAGTCTGGCTTAATATTTATTGGATCGCCTTGAGGGTAGACAGTCTTAAACCAAGAAATAACTGAATATCCCTCTGTTTTATTATCATAAATTGCCTTATTAATACTTTGATACGTACCGGCTAAAGATGGCTTATCCTGGAACCTTCCCGCCACATCTACCCAATAAATTTTAGCTTCTGGATTAGCGGCTTTAACCGCAGTGATTGCAGTTTTAATATCGTTTCCGAATGTAGCTACGTCATAAGCATTTGTTCCAAGCGCAATAACAACCGCCTTAGAGGCTTTAATTTTTTCTGTACTCGAATTAATCACTTCTAAACCTGTCGGGCTTGGTCCTCCACCAGTTAATCCTCTACTACTTAAACCATCCACATCTACATCGGTATATCCAACAGCTGCAAATTTGGCAATAATATTTGCTTTTGATTGGAATGTGATTGAATCACCAATTACAAAGACTTTACCAGGCGTTGGCTTACTATCTACCGTAGTTGGCTGGGTGTCCTCGGCAAGTGCCACAGGAAGCAAGGGGTTATTGTTGCGGGTAGTTGGGGCTGGGGCAGTACCGCTACCTGCTCCACCACTCCCCGAGCTACCTGCTTGTAGTTCTTTATAGTGCTTAAGTGCAGTTGTAACGTAGCCTTGCACACTACCTGGACTATAACCAGGACCGCCATTATATGCGCCAAATAAATAACTAAGAGTACCTTTTTCTTTAGCCGCTAAGTCCCCCTCTTTGGCTCCACTGGCTGGTATTTGAGCGAGATCTTTTAAAAACACTTTAGCAGCAGCATTGGCGGCGTCCTGGAAATTATTAATATCTCCTGCGTCTTTTGGAAACGAACTAGGTAGAAATTGAAACGGACCCTGTGCGCCAGCACTACTTGTTGGCCAGCCTTTATTATAATCTTCTACGTTAGAACCCTTAATGTTAGCTTTCTTATAGTCTTGAATACCATTTTCTACCATAAATAGCGACATCAAGGCGAGCGGATCTGTTTGTTGGCTATTAGCTGCCTTGGTTACCATGGTTCGTACTGGCTCGGGTAAGTCGTTAGGCAAAGTAGAACTAATAGAAGATGTAATAGAGGTTTCACCACAAGGTACATCAGTTGGATCATAGTGTGGTGTTCTTTCTATTTCAAATCTCTGCTGAGGGGTAAAAGCGAATGCTTGCAAGGGTATCAATAAAGCAATTAGCAAAATAATAATATTAATAATGAATCGCTTTTTTACCATTTCAATCCTTCTAAACTGAATTTATAGATTCCCTTTTCGGAATTAATATAAATATAATCTGTATTGACAGCTAAACTGGTAATCTGCTGAAATTCGACGGGTAGTTTTGCTACAGGTTTTGAAGTTTGGTTATTAAGATCATAAATATATAAGAAAGTACTATTCTTTTCGGTATCTTTATTAAAGTAAATGAGAGAAGAATTGTTAATAGCGGCAATAGATTGAATATTGAGGCTAGATAGTTTTAATTGAGTAAGTTGTTTGTCTTTTAGTAAAAATATTGGCTTACTAGAAGTGTTTTCTTGAATAAGACTAAAACCTAATGGAATAAATGGCTTATACCCAAAGTTCTGCTTAGTGGTAATTGGTTGTAAACCTTTATCTTTTGTAAATTGATTAATAGCTATGGTATCGAAATTATCGGTGTTTGGTCGCTGAGCTAGATTAATATAGCTATTCTCGGCTAGTAACATGTAGGTAATAAACTGACCAGTAAAAAGGGTTTGTTTCTGATTTGATGTAATACTAGATTGATATGCCGTCTCATTAAGATCACCAGCATCTGTCCCTTCAGATTGGTTAGTAGAATTAGTTATAAGGTAGCTATCTGTGTTAAGCCAAGCAAAAAATCTACCAGCAACTTGCTGAATAGGTTGAAAATTATCCAAACTATACACTGTTTTAATATTAGGTCGTTTTTCGGTTACATATTTACCAAAAGGATTTAGTTCGATTTGACTGTCATTACTAAATTCTTTTTGTAACACTAGAGATGAATTATCTATTTTATACAGTTTAGTGTTATTAATAAGATACGGTTGGTTATTTATGACATTAATTATGCCCGGATTTTGTGTTATGAGTTCAGGATTAAGTGTAGGGAGAGATTGAAAAGACAAATAAATAGTAATTACTAAACCAAACAACAGTAGTCCTACAAAAGCGATTATTCCAAATAGTATTGTTCGATTTTTCATTATTGGCTGCATATACTCTTAATATTTGCTTTATCGGGCAGATAATCACCAGGATTCTGCTTTGCTCCATCTACGCCGTCTTTTCGTACTTCAAAGTGAAGGTGAGGCCCGGTAGACTGACCAGTACTATCTCCAATTGATATCACATCCCCTTGTTTCACTTTATCCCCAACATTCTGAACAAGTATTTCTTTATTGTGGGCATAAGCGGTATATAAACCATTGTCGTGTTTTAGAATAACGAAATTACCATACCCACCACTTTGCCCTTCTGGTCGAATAGCTGCAACCTCACCATCAGCAACTGCATAAATTTTTGCCGTTTCTTTTCCTGAGAAATAAATATCTACTGCAGGAAAACCATGGCCTTTAGTACAGCGACTAATTCCATATGGCTCTTCTACTGGCCAAATAAAATTCGCAGATGTTTGTCCATTATTTTCTAGCGAACCACCTCCACCCGAGCTCCCAGCATAGATACTTGTATCACTCGCATCGCTACTGAGTTTTCCTAAATAATCCAATTGTGTATTGTAGTAGGTATAGAGTCTATACCGTATAGCAAGTAACTGGCTAGGATTATTTAAATCCTTAGCATCTTCTAGTAAGAATTTACAATCCATAAATTTATTAAACTCAGAATCGGGAGAATCATTTACCACCTGCTTACTTGTATTAAGATCTATAGACTTGTCTGGATAATAGGTAAAATATCGTTTATAGCCAGTTAAATTGTTTTTATCATCTCGAATTTCAACTTCTGATACTTCAAAATATAGAGTACTAGGTATTTTAGCTTTAAAGCATTCATCGTAATGAGAAAGAGTTCTTTTTGTATTTTCGTCATTCCCTTTTTTTATTGCCTCTATGATATGGGCATTATCAATTGGGTCTAATGCAAGTTCTTGCGGAGTAAAACCAGATGTATCGATTTTAAAATATTGGTCACCAGTAATATCTGCAGCAAATGCCCTATTTTGTATTCCAGTAAGATAAAAAGATAGATTACTATGTATGCTTGCTAGGGAATATAAGGGCGATAAGATAGATTTAAAGTTACCAATCATAGCAGTTTTGGCGGTATTAGGTGATGTCATATTCTGTAAGATGGTGCTTGCTAGAGAGTGTATGTTAGCAGTATTAAACAACCGGTAGGCTATGCCATTATTTTTTTGCTGTAGCCTATCTATGTTATCGGCTCGAATTGCCAAATCTTTAGCCTCAGTGTCAGATAAAAATCTTGCACCGATGCCCAGGTTATAGTCATTAATAAGCTGACGAACCCCCATACTCTGGCGATTATAATTATCAGGACCTGGTTCTAAGCCACTTACTGCGGTAATAGAACCGGTACGTATATAACCAGTCATCACCTGTTCTATGCCAAAATCTTGAGGAGAATTAAATGTTCCAGGTGATTGTGCAAGAATTTGTTTTTTTAGATCTTGAAATGCCACTACCATGTCAGCATTTGCTTTATGACCTCTATCAGCATCTACAGGCTGATCCTTTTCTGGTCCACCCTGAATAATTCCTCCACGAACTCCGATCACATAACAAGCACCCCGTATGCGATGTAAGGGAGAATTAGGATCAACATCATTACTATAAAAGAGCTGTTGTTGCACGTTGTAGGCTCTGTTATGTGTTCCTTCAGGGTTCATTTGTACACCACGGAGCTGATTATATACATCTATTTGGTATGCAGTAGATGAAGCCCAATTATCGTTTTGCTGAATAGTAGCATTACTCTCATTGGTGTTTAGTGCATTGGCTTTGCGGGTATCGGTAAGGGTAAGGCTTTTTGCACTACCTCGCTCTGCTCCGGTTAATCGACTTTCTATAGCGGCTCGAGCATTTTTTGCGCCAGCCTCAGCGTCAAATGTACCAAGTCCAACATCGGCAAATGAATAAATTAATGGGCAGATAGCTTGCGCGATACCTGTGCCTGCTACATCTGTACTAATAGCATCATTATATTTAGGCGTCTCCATATTAGGGATATTAAAATATTTGTTAACCGACATTTCTTGAGAGTATGGGCTTGTTCCTTCGGCCATAGCTTGGTACATTTTTGGTAAATTATTAACAATATCTTGTTTTGCTGGGTCAGGTGGTGGTACCGGGTCGGAGGGATGTTGCTGATTATAGACGCTTACATTATAGGCATATTGTTGTGCTATTTGATCAAGTAATGGTTTATATGTAGTTAGATCAACACCCGTCTTTGGCTCACTTGTAATGCGCTTAAGAGTTTTATCATAGACATATTTATCGACTTCTGTAGTACTACCATTTACTTCTTTCGCGTCCTTAGCGGCAGCATAGCTTAAGTAGAGATCTGCTTTATGATTAAGATCTCTAGCCATGGGTTGGCGCCACATTAAGTTAAAGATAGGATATTTTTGTGCCACACAATACCCGGCCTCAGTATTACCATTTAGCTGATCTACAGGGGTTTTTTGGCCGGTCTGTTTGTCAACAACCGATTTTGGAATGCTGCGTGGCTTTCCATCACTTCCTATTACCTGTTGCAGCTCAAGATCGTAACGGCAATCGTCCTTTGGCAAGGTTTGAAACTGAGACTTTGACCAATCAATTTTTTCTAACTTTTCTTCTATTGAGCCTGGCTCTGGTTTGGTAGGTTGATTAGCAGCAACAACATGAGAACCATCTGGATTTATAGTAAAACTGTTTGCAGCCTTGGCAGCTTTTACGGCTGCATTTAACATTCCGTTGTTTTGCGACCAATTATCTGCGACATTTAAGGTAAATTCTCGAGTTTTTTTATCGAGCAGCACATGTTGTAATGCTTCCCATGGATTACTAATAATATAGGCAATAAAAAACCCAAAAAGAATAAATGGTACTAAGGCTATTAAGGATATGATTCCAGCTTTTTTGGCAATGCCACGTACACCACCAAGTTTCTCAACTGCCGCACCGGCAGCAGGCGTGCCAAAGTAACTTGCCGCGGCTACGGCGGCAGCATCTACATTCTTTTCGGTATTACCCTTTTTAGCCTCGGCTTCTTTATCACCTTTGGTAATTGGTCCAGATCCACCAGGCAAACCTTTGCCACCAGGTAAACCACCTTCTCCACCGCTGGCGGCAGATTTTAGTGCCTGTCTACCAGCTTCTTGAGCTTTATCGCTGGCACTTCCCTCGCCACTCGCAGCATTCGCAAGATTGCCATAACCACCAGGAATTTTATCGTTTCCTGGCAGGGAATCGGCATTGTATCCCATGCGGCTTTTTTGATTACCGCTCGATTTATTACCTACCGGCGAGACTGGTAAGTCGCCAAAATCTCCAGGCGAGCTAAAACCGGAATCCGAAGATGCCTTTTTACTTACCTCTTCATCTGGTAAATTATCTGGTCCAAAACTATCTGCCATTGCAAAACAAAACTCTTATGGTTAATAAGACTATGTATTATTGTACCAGATGTATGAGAGGTTTTACTATGCTGCGCTATCAACTTCGGTAGAACGTTGGTTGGCCGACTGTTCGGCAATCTGCGCTGCTTCTGCCTCAGCTATCTTACCAGCCTCTAAAAGATCTTTTGGATTGGTAGTAATAAGCTGTTCTTCGGTTGGGCTAGCAATAATACGCATAATAATATGACTAAGTCCAGCAAAGAAAAGACCCTCACCTACAGGGAATTGGCTTAATCGTTTCTTTTCTTCAGAAGTTAATTTAAATGTATCGGCAACAATATCAACCGCGGCCGGGTTTTGTTTGAGTAAGAGCTGAAGAGAAGAGTTGTTTACAATTGCGCGGCCTAGTCGGGTGCTTAAAAAGTCTTCTACATCTTGGCTAATTGTGGTGAGGCCAAGATAGTATTTACGGCAGCGCTTGGCAATAGAGAACATAAACATGGCCGAATCTTGGTACTGCATAAGTTGCCAGGCTTCATCAACAATCAGAATTCGTTTTTTCTTTTCTGACTTTACTTTGTTCCAGATATAATTCAGTACAATATACATACCAATTGGTCGCAACTCGTCTTCGAGGTCACGAATATTAAAGACAACAAAAGGATTGTTAAGATCTACATTGCTTTGTTGAGAAAATATGCCCGAAAAAGTTCCTTCTGTGTAACGACGTAAGCGAGCTGCCAGAGCTGGCCCGTTACCACCCGTAGTATTAAGCGTATTATACAAATCTCCCATAACTGGGGGTTCGGCAGTATGCGTGAGCGGATCGTTGGTGATGCCTTTTTGGGCATAGGTAGCAATTAGGGCTACATCGAGGTCTGATTCTTCGGCGGCACTCATATCACCCATCATTAGACGCAAAAGACCATGCAGCATAATAATGTTTGCCCGCAGGGCATTATCGGCTTCTTCTGGGTCAACCGTTCGCGGTAACTCAAATGGATTAACGTGTGTGTTACTTGTAAGGCTCAGTTGTAAGAAGCTACCACCCACTGCTTCACATAGGCTCTTATATTCATTTTCGGGGTCGACAATAATTATCTCGGTACCAAACATTAGACTTCTGAGAGCCTCAAGCTTTACCGCAAAAGACTTACCAGCACCAGACTTGGCAAAGACTACCATATTGGCGTTTTCTAGACTAAAGCGATCGAACAATACCAGGCCATTGTTGTGGCGGTTAATACCATATAAAATCCCCTCTTCGTTACTAAGATTGGCTGTAGTAAATGGAAAACTCGTACCTATTGCACCGGTATCCATATTACGACTAATGCCTAGCTGATCGAGACCAATTGGTAAGGTAGAGTTAAACCCTTGCTCCATTTGAATAGTACTTGGTTTGGTATAAATGAGCTCTGTACCCAAAATAGATTCAATCTTCTTTACAATTTGATCGAGATCGTCTAAGTCTTTGCCATAGACGGTTAAATACACACCCAGTCGAAAGAATCTGTCTTCGCCAACTTGTAGTTTATCGCGTAGTTCTTCGGCGTCAGAAATAGCGGCTTCTAGCCCAGGGTCGCGTACCTTGCCTTTTTCGGCATTAATAGAATAGTTGGCTTCTAGTTGACCGACTTTTTTCTTAAGATTTTCTAACACTACCCGACTTTCTACCGGCTCGATATTCAGACTAATATCTACTACTTCATCAATATTTATTACTGGGCTAAGCCAGCCGGTAAATAGGCTACGTGGATAGGCATAGACAAACAATGTACGGGCATAGCGAGTACCAATCTTTATAAAGTTTGCTTCAACCTCAATCGAGCTTGGAGCAATGACGTCGCGCAAGGTAACAACGCCTTGGCGATAAATTTGCTCGGCCTGTTCTTGGCGAGCCATTTGGGCTTGTTGGGCTGGAGTAAGTTTGGGTTGAGGAGATTTTTTAAAGGCCATTATTGTACAACTCCTTGATTCTGTGGGTTCTGATTTTGCGTGGCTTGTTTTTGGGCGGCAGAAAACAGATCGTCTGGTACAGCTTCTTGAGGTGTTGGTGGGTGCAGTGTGGCTGGACCACCCTTACGTGTTACTGCCGGAGCATTAATTTGTGAAACATCAGCCAGTGATTGAGTTTGCGACTCATCAATATTATATGAGTTATAAAACAGCTCGATAACTTCTTGGGTGTTTAAAATAACCGAACGCACCCCTACTTGAGCAAGACCTTGAGCCACTAAATTAGCTCGTTGCACTAGCTCGTTTTTACGTTTTTCGTATTCGCCCACGGTCTGAGTAGCTTCTTCGTTAGAGAAAACCCCTTTTAATTTAGTAAGGATATTTTCTTTACTTACTGCCGCTACATAGTATGGCACAACCACATAAAAACGTTTTTCCATAATATTTACTTCTTCTAAGAGACCACGGATATTAAAGATATAGTCTTCCATAAGGCTAGAAAGTAATGGGTTGGGCTGGTCACTTTGAATTTTCTCAAGCTTTTCTAAATATCCATCGAGGTCAATTCGGCGTGATTGTACAACGATTTGAATAGGAAAGTGCAAGCCATTTAAAAATCCCTGAAAAGCAAACTCTACAGCATCTTTTTCTGCAGGGCTTTTGAGGTCGAAATTGGTTGGACTACATAGAATTACCATCCGCAGACTGCCATCACGCATAATGACCACTCCATCTTTTATTTCCGAAAACTGCAAATGAGCCTGTGTGCTTAATTGCTTATTTTTGGCTTTTTTGGGTGGCGTTACCGACTGAACGTATTCACGCTGGCCAGGAGTTAGTTGGGGTTGTTGATTTTCTGCCATAGTAATCTTTTATTATATAAGAAAACACGAGAGTTTTACAGACGGTCTGTTATTGTGCACTACTCTGTCTTAGCTGCACTGCCTCACCAGGATTAAGTTGCTGCTCGGCTGCGCGTCTGGCCACGGTAGCAACGGGTAAATTACTGTTTTTACGTGCCAGCAATGATGCAACTGGACTTGGTGGGGGTGCTGGTTGTGGTGATGGGGTAGCGGCAGCTGGGTTAGCCAATACTGTCTGTACTTGGGCAACTGCTTGTTGGCGGACATCGACCTCAGCATTCTGTAAAAGCTGTCCTACACCCTGTGCCTGTTGGGTGTCTTCAAAAATATCATCTTTTGGAGTGGCAAATTGATTCTGTACTGTTACTACAGCACCACTGGGGCCGGCCGATTGAGGGCCAATAACGCGCGAGGCATATTCGGCTGCGGTATCATTTTCTTGTAATTGAATGCTTGAGTCTTTACCACCACCACGGGTATCTATAATACTCGCTAACTGCTTTAATTGACCTTTGGTAACGTTCTTTTGAGTTGGCTCGTTAGATTCTTTAGGGGTCAAATCTTTGGTAATAGTTTCTTTTGTATCATCTTTTTGCCACTCTAATTTACGTGGTAAGACTAAAAAGCGAATAAACGCCACCACATAGTCCTCAAACGGCACACCTTCGCGCTGACCAAAACCAAGTAGTAACATAAAACCAGTTACTGGTAGAGCTAAGATTGCAGCGAGTGGCAAGAACCAACTAAACAATCGCCACATTAAAAATGCCCAAAGCACACCAATAATTACATAGATAAATTGCTTAACAGAAAGTGGCCCTAAGATTTTATCTTCGGTTTCGACGTCTTGAGGAACTTTGTATTGACCCATATCTATAAGTATGCCGTATTATGCCTTGAGTGACAAGATGAGACTTATGCTTTACCTCTATCTTACGACCACGAGCCAGTATTGGTCATATTATTCATAATAGCCTTGGCGTGGTCATTGCCATGAATACCACCATTGGCTTGTGCGTAATTAAAGAGTTCTTGTCGAACAGTTTCGTCCATTTTCTTACGAACTTCTTTGTCTTGCAAAATAGACTCTAGCTGACTAGCTTTAAATCGTTGAATCTTCTGGGCAGAATAGCCAACATATTCATACTTATTTTTCGCCTGGTTAAAGACACGGTTCATTGTCCAATCTTGCTGAGTTGCACCACTCGCACTCGACCAAACACCAGCATTCAGGCTGGTATAGAATGAGTTTGGTATGCCAGGAGTTCCTTTGGTAGGATCAGTTTCGAATTCCCAGCTTCGTAGGTCTGGCATAGAATCCATACTATCGAATTTTGCTGCCTTAAGCGCAGTCATATCGATAGGACGGATTTGACCAGACTGGAGAGCTTCGGCAATAATGTCGCGCTTGCCACGTTTAGCCAAACCAATAATAGCGTTTTGGCGTGCCACTGTATCTTTGTGCCCAAGCATTGCTTTTAGCTCGTCATCAGTACCTAGGTTGGCAGCACTTTCGTATTCGGCATTGGCACGTTTGCGAGCTTCACCAAGACGCTTAATAGACTTAGTATTGTTTGGTGAGGCAATTGCCATTACCCCACCGCCAGCAATAGCTCTACCAAAACGATTTTCTTGGCCAAATTTTGATTGTGCAAGTCTATCTCTTGCACCGGCATGGGCGTTTTTGCCACCTTCCATACCTTTGCTAGCAACCTTACCGGCCACAAAACCAGCAATTGCACCACCGGTAACTTCCATAATATCTCCAGAAAGTTTAAGCAGCTTTGGAATCATTAAAAGTGCGACAAATGGAATTAACCCACCGATTAGTAGTTTTAATCTATCGTCGGTATAGACGTTTGGGTCGAGGCTTGGGTGTTGCAGCAGAAAGGCTAAGATCTCTGCCGTAGTAATAACAATCACTACGAGTGGGTACATCATTATGAGTTTAATAAGGTTTTTACCCCATCTATAAAAGAAGTTTTGTGTGCCAGGCAATACCCAGGCTAAGAAAGCTAGCGGTGCTGCTAGTACGAGCAATACAATAATTAAATTACGCGCCACCATATAGATAAATGCAATTACAAGGGCAAATAGCACTGCTATAGCCATTAAGAACATTAAGATAAACACAATCCCTGTTCCGCCACCAAAGAGTACGTTGGTAACCACCGCAGTGCCGGTACCAACTGCCTTTGCATTACCAAAAGCTAGTAAGCCCACAATACTATCGGCCAAACCTGGTAGTTTTGCGTTAGTACCAAGTACCCCGGTAGCAATAGTTTGTGGCGCAAGGGTACCCAAAATATTACCAATATCTACTAGGGCTGCACAGATAAGGTAACCAAATTGCGCCAGAATAATTGCGGCAATAAGCCGCGGCAAAGTTTGCTTTAGGTGATAATTTTCTAAAAAACTAAAGTCTTTTACTAGACTAAGAATAATTATTACGAGAAAAACCAGTATGAATAAGCTATTTACAAAGGCCAGAATATTACCATAGGCACGGCTGAGGCCGACGTCTTTCGTAAACTGCAGAGGTGGAACGTGTAGCATCTGCACCAAGATACTGTCGTCTGGGCCAGCTAGCCAATTAATACCCTTCATTATCATGGCGTAAAGCGGACACAAGAAGAAGCTGAGCGGTCCGGCAGCTTGCTCGCAGGTATTCATTTCGTCTGGATTGTCTGGCACTGTAGTCTGGGTAACGGTAGTTGGAGTGGTTGGTTGTACCGAGTTAACTGCTTGAGTGGTAGAAGTGCTAGTACTGGTTGTGGTTGGCGCAGCCAAAGCTGTTGCCGGCAAAAACACCGAGGTTAGCAATGCCAAAAGCGACGCGACAATAATAAATTTTCGCGCAGAGAATATACGGGCAAATTTGGTAGATTTGTTTGCCATTAAATAGTACTCACTAACTCTTATGTAGCCATTTGGCTGTTATCTTTCAGATATTAACTCTCGAATTTCTAACCGAGACTCTATCTGGAGAGTTAATGAGTAATTATATCAGCTACTTTGTAAAAAGTAAATGTTTTTGCAGAAGGATAATTAGTAAGGAAAAACCCTATCGATTTTGATAGGGTTTTTATGGTCCAGGTGGCCCTGGCGGGGTCAAGGGTTATTTCCGTTCCTTGGTGGAGGGACTTGTGATGTTGGGCCACTGGGCGCGGGAGGTGTAAACGGTTGTCCATTTGGACCAGTAAGCGGTGGAATATTGGTACTACCCCCATTACCCCCTGAGTTTCCTGAACTATTTGGAGGAGTAAATAAACCAGAAGGTCTTTGTTGCCAACCGGTAGTAGAAGGAGGTCTTGTGCGTGTTGTGTTAGGATTTGCGGTTGGTGTGCCGGGCTGACCGGTATTTGTATTGCCAGCATTTCCACCTCCATTTGTACTACCACCTCCACCACCCCCAGCCCGTGATGGAGCTGCTGGGTTTGTCGCAGGAGGATTTGTTTGAGAATTGGGGCTTTGTGTATTCGGCAAAATAGTAACTGTATCTTGCCAACCTTGGTTATCTGGGTCAGGAGGTAATGTAGTTCCTGCTGGTATGTTGGGTAATATTGCCGGTTGAGCCTTATCGCCTAATTCGGTATTCCCAAGTGCTTCATTCATTTTACGTAGATCTTTAAGTTGAGCTAACGAAGGTGCAATACCATTGTTGGCATTTCTAGAGAGTTCATAGGCTAGTTCGGAGCGTTTTGATGCCAAGGCTCTTCGTGCGTTATCACCATTAGCACCCTTTGCTGTACTAAGTTTAACAAGATCATCTGTACCAAATGCCCCAAAGTTCTCTTTTTGAGCTGCTTTGTATGCAGCCTGTTTTTTAGCACCATATTTGGTGGCAGCCGTACCAAATCCAGGGACCTTACCACCTATCGCGCTAACAGCCTTACCAGTATATTCGCCAGCTTTACCTTTTTCAAAACTTTCTTTACCAGCCTTACCAACTTTAGAGTCTGCTATCATCTTACCTGTTGCATGCATTAAGTCGCCACTCCACTTAAAGGATTTTGGAATCAGAATAAATGCAAATATAGCAATAAATGGTGCTAAAAATTGCATAAAGGCATTTCCTGAACCGGCAAGCACTTTTGAAACCAGTACTGAAGAAGCAAGTATCAGACCTACTATAGGACCCATTATTAATAATTTAACAAACCAACTTGCCCATTTCTTGGCATATGTCTCAGTATTTGGTAGTACCCATGCTGCTATCGCTAGAGGGCTTATAAATACCAAAATAATAAGTGCCACATTACGAAAAGCAATGTAGGCCAATGCAATAATTAAGACTATGAGTGCTATAACGATTAATATCAGAGTCAGAATGAAGAAACCTATACCTGCCAATGCGCCCTGTAAGGTACCCACAGCTGTTTTTAGTGAAGTGTCTTGAAGGGCGTTGCCATTAATCATGCTATAGAAGATATCTTTTTGAGCACCACCAATACTAGAACATTCTAAAACGGAACCGCTAGCTTTAGTTAGGCAGTCTGTATTCCCAGTGACTAACGATGGCACAGTGTTTAACAAAACATTAGATAGATCAATT
The DNA here is from genome assembly GCA_029778565.1 of bacterium. Taxonomy (GTDB): domain Bacteria; phylum Patescibacteriota; class Saccharimonadia; order CAILAD01; family BJGX01; genus JAHFOQ01. The sequence goes on along the minus strand of JAKOQC010000453.1, from coordinate 31,074 downwards.
GCTAAGGTACATACTAGGTAAGCAAATTGTGTGATAATTACGCAGGTAATAAGCCTTGGCAGTAATTTCTTTATTGTGTAATTATCCAGACCAGGTATAGCAATAAAATTGGCTAGAATAATAAATAAAAATATTAGTACATATAAAGAGTTTGCAACATTGCGGAAGTTAGTAAGTCCACCAGATATACCTCCGCCAGCTGCACTGTCTTGTGTTGGCAGAGCCTTTATATTAAGTTGATCTAGTATAAAATTAGTAATACCATCTAATGTCTTTGCCATTGCGTTCCCAAGAGGACACAAAAAGAAGCTTAAAGGGTTATCGATTAGTTTTTCACAACCTTGATCAGCAGATGCTGCACTTGCTAGGGTTTGATTAACAAATTTTGCTTGGACATCTGCGGGAAAGGGCAGATCACCTCCCCAGCGCGCATTGAATCTCGAATCTGATTTGAAGGGTTCGTCAAGATGTTCATCACAGTTAGTAGGAGAATGAATAGAACAGCTATTATCTGCAGGCACATTGTTATAGTTACTATTGTCAATTAGACCGTTTTGTGCGCCATTAGGTATACTTTCTACTTTGTCTGTAAGAAAAGCGCTTTTGCCATCACCTTTCATATCTACAAACAGTACTGGGTTACTGTCTTTGCCATCTAGAAAAACGGCATACTGATTTTGACCATAAGATTTTGTAGCTGCGGAATTAAAGTAATAGTCAACAGCTTGTACATTTTCACCGCAATATATATGACCTGAATCCTTCCAGTGACACTGACCTGTTAAGGCATCTACAGCAAAAGCTTTTTGCTGATTAACAGTACCAAAAAGCACTACTGCCAGACATGACAATAGAAACACGCTGAGGATTTGGAGGATCTTTTTCATAAGCGCTTGTGCTTAATATTATAGATATCTGTGCTCGTAATAGCAAAAAAACTAAATACACGCTAAAATAATAGACAAATGGCTCGAACAAGAAAAATTTTATTTTCGCTAATTACTGCTGTTTTAACTACTACACTCTTCGGTATTCCGGCATTAGCTGCAGATCTAGATTGTAATAATTTGAGTGAAGCTGGCAGGAAAATATTTTGTGCAGGACAAGGCTCAGTTTCGGGTACTAATGGGTTAAGTATTGTGATTGGAAACATTGTTCTTTGGTTAACTGGTATTATTGGTATGATACTCACTATTGTAATATTAGTTTCTGCCATACAGTATGTTACTTCTGGCGGTAGCCCAGATAGAATAAAGTCTGCCAAGGATAGATTAGTACAAGCAGCTGTTAGTCTTGGATTTCTAATTTCTTTTAATGCAATTTTCAATTTATTAAATACAAGAATTTTTGCCGGTATTAGTGGTACAAGCCTGGATGATATAACCAAGCTTGGGAATAACGTCATTAGTGTATTACTTACCGCAGTAGGTGCATTGGCTGTGATATTCATTATTATTGGTGGTATACAATACACAACTTCGGCTGGCGACTCCAACAAAGTAAGTAAAGCAAAAACTACCATTACCTACGCAATTATTGGTTTGATAATGTCGATGTCGGTAGGTATTGTTATTAGTCTGTTAAATGCATTTGTTAAGTAGAGCTTGCTTTTTATACCATAAAAAATCTATACTTTATTTAATATGAACTATATAAAATTCCTTTTATCAGACACTTTTACAGTTCCTGGTGGCGTGCCTGGGCCATCAGATTTTACCGTTCTAATTAGTAGAGTTACTAATATTTTGCTTTTTGTTGCCGGTGCAGTAGCCGTAATATTTATAATTGTTGGTGGTATACAATACTCTACCTCTGGTGGTAGCGAAGACAAAACCCGTACTGCCAAAAGCACCATTACCAATGCGGTAATTGGGTTAATAGTAACCATACTTGCGTTTGTAATTGTTAACTTTGTTATCTCGGTATTTAAGTAAAAAATACCAACCAACATAAAAAAGCATGGGCTTTTTTCTTTTTGCTTGTTTTCTGGTAGAATATAAGCCATAATACAAGGTAATAAAATAACGTTAGTCAACCAAAGGAGAAAGACAAAAAATGTTAAGCCAAGATAAACTAAAGAAACTCGCAATTGTAAGTGGTGGTACAGCAGTAGCACTTTTACCAGTAGCTGCTCGTGCCGACGAAAGTATTACTGGTGCAGTAGATGCCGTACAACCATCTAACGCTGCTAGTGGTACCTTGCAAGAAAACATTAAGAATATTATTAACGTAATGCTTATTGTTATTGGCATTGTTGCCGTAATTATGCTTATTGTTGGTGGTTTTCGTTACGTACTCTCTAACGGTAACGAAAAATCCGTTTCTGGCGCTAAAGATACTATTCTCTATGCCGTAATTGGTATTGTGGTTGCGTTGCTTAGCTTTGCTATCGTCAACTTTGTTCTTGCCAGATTTGGTGTTTAATATAGAATTCTTTTCTAAAATGAAAAACACACTCAAAACAATTACTACTGCTACTGTACTTGGTGCTACCTTCTTGGCAGTCCCAACTGCATTTGCTGACGATGTATCTGGTGGCTTGCAGGCAGGCGTAAATGCTGCAGGTAGCGCAAATGGATTGGCCAAGGGTAGTGTTACGGGCTCTGGTGGCTACGTGTCGATTATTGTTAACTTCCTCTTGGTAGCAATTGGCATTGTATCGGTAATTATGATAATTATTGGTGGTTTTCGCTATACTTTGTCTAATGGTGACGAAAATGCCGTACGAGCCGCCAAAGATACTATTCTCTACTCGGTGATTGGTTTGATTGTAGCGATACTCTCTTTTGTTATTGTTAACTTTGTACTTGGTATCTTTAAGGTTTAATTAGCGTTATAAAAAAACATTTTCGAGACAAGTCGGGAATGTTTTTTTAGTACAACCTTTTTGTTGGGCTTGCGGCCTGGTATTTGATACTCCACACTTATCACACTCTGGCCACTATACGGAATTTTGGCCAGCAGTTCGGGTAATAAATAACAGATAACCAAGGCCGATTTTTTTAATGCTATCTTAGTAATATCGCCGCGTAGAATAGTAATTTGCGGAATGTTTCGAGTTTTGTATTTTGCTAATAGATATGGCCAAAAGGCTCGTTCTATACCAATATATGTAGCCCGAGGCTGTTTTTGAGCAGCCTGTATAAGCACACGTCCATCGCCACAGCCCAGATCGTACACAGTTGTATCGGGTCGAATTGTAATATGAGCGAGCACTTGCGTGATAATCTCATTGGGTAGCGAAATAAACGGTACCTTACCAACAATAATTTTATCCCAAGCAATAATACAAATTGCCAGCAACAGCAGAAAAATCACTATGAGAGTAAATATCATAATCATTTTAGTTGTATCCTCTCGCCCTTTTGAATAATAAACCCTTCTTTTGTGAGGCCAGTTAAGATTAACTCAAACTTTTCTTTGTCTTGTACACTAACAGCTGTCTGTAGTGTAGTTTTTTGCAAAGGTGTATTTATTAATTCTCGTAAGATTTTTCCGCGTAGCTGCCTATCAGAGCCCTCAAACTGGCTTTGTTTGCTGTAATGTTTGCTGCGTCTATTTGGGTTGGGTACCTGTTGTTTTAAGAATGTTCCATAATCCATCATTGCCCAGTAAAATGTTCTTGGGGTAAATTGCGACTTCGACAATAGTGAGATAATTTCTTCGAGAATGGGTATTATTTCGTTATCGGCTACGTTTTCTTTGCCGGCAAAAAACTCGTGCAACAATACTCGACGAATATTGGTCTCGATAAACACTACTGGTTGGTCGTAGGCAAATGCCATAATCGCCCCGGCAGTATTCGGGCCAATGCCAGGTAGCTTTTGCAGTAGACTAACATCTTTTGGTAAGCTGCCAGCATAATCTTTTACTACAGCTTGGGCACCGCGCTGCAAATATAGTGCTCTACGATTATACCCAAGACCCTGCCAGGCAAGCACCACCGCGCTTTGCTTTGCGCCGGCAAGACTTTGCCAGTCGGGAAACTTGCGAATAAACTCAGCAAACTTTTCTTTTACCCTCTCTACTTGGGTTTGTTGTAGCATTACTTCGCTGAGAAAAATATAGTAGGCTCTGGTGTCTTTACGCCAGCGCATATCATGGCGCCCATTTTTATGGTAAAAGCTGTAAAGCTTTTGTAAAAATATGTCGAGGCTGTTACGTGATTGCATAGTTTGTATTGTATATGAAAATGGCCTACTTCTTGGCAATAGCTAAGCCCCAAACCTGTGTTGCCCCAGCTTGTTTGAGTACTGCGGCACATTCGTCTATGGTAGCTCCGGTGGTAATAACATCATCTACCAATAGTATTTTCTTATTCTCTACTGTATGAGAGGTGGTAGTAAAAATATTCTTTACCGCCGCTAGTCGCTGCGCGCGGTTTAGGCCAATCTGGTCGATATGTTTGGTTCTTAGTAGCGTATTGGTAAGTCTAAGCCCAGTAATACTACTAATTTCTGCGGCAATTAATTGTGCCTGATTGTACCCTCTCTTGCGCTGCGAGGCTCCGGTGGTTGGTACGAAGCTTACCATATCAAACTTGGTAGTATCGACACAGGTACTTAAGTAGCTCGCAAAGATTCGAGCCACTTCTCTATTGCCATCATATTTAAGGGCATAAATCAGATCTCGAACAGTTTCTTGGTAGCGGAATGGAATGCTCGCGCCAGCTAGCGAGGTTTTGAGCTTGCAGCGAGCGCAGGTTTGCCCTCGAGTGGTAAGGCTGTTACACCAAAAACAGGCTGGTTTTCTTATGGGAATATGAGTGGCCATACAGTCTGTGCAGAGTACGCTGCCCTCACGATTGCAGACTTTACAGCTAGAGGGGGCAATTATTTGAATAAGACTTTCTACCAAACTCATCTTGCAAACCTATACGTTATCTGATTATAATAAGAAGTAACAGAAAAAAGAGCAAACATAAGGAGTAATTTTTTATGGCAAGACGTAAAAATCAGGTGGAACAAGAAATTTTAGAAGATGAGTTTTTAGACGAAGGTCAGGGAGCTGTCGAAGAATGGGCTGGTGAAGAAGAATTTGAAGGTCAACTAGCAGTAGATGTCTACCAAACCAAAGACACAATTGTTATTAAAGCCCCTATAGCTGGTGTAAAACCAGAAGATATTGATGTAGCAATTTCAGAAGACGTAGTAACCATTCGTGGTGATCGTAAAGAAGAAAAGACTATCGAGAAAGATAATTACTACGTGCAAGAATGTTTCTGGGGAAGCTTTAGCCGCTCAGTTATCTTACCTACCAGCACAGTATCAGAAAAAGCCAATGCGAGCTTAAAAGATGGTGTACTTACTATCGAGATTCCAAAGGTAGTACCTGAAGATAAAGTGAAGAAGATTAAAGTTAATCCAGTCTAAGTACAAAAATCTAGCAATAAAAAAGAGCCCGATTGGGCTCTTTTTTGCACAAGCGAATAGCAAGAGGAAAGGTTACATACTTGACACAAATACCTTTTGCTTGTAATGTATACACATACGCGTTCCCTACTCGAAAGGCGAGCGATGTCGAACCACAAAAAAGAACGCCATAAGCGAGTTGTCTTTGCAGACGACCATTCTCGCATTAGCCCTACAAGTCTCGAAGATTTGTATGCCCTCGAAAACCGAGAGCTGTATGGTCTGGTGCTGCAAGTGTGTAACAATACCCCGCTTATTACCCAGTTTTCTAATAGCTGGCAGCAACGCATTCGCTTGGTACGGAGATATACTGAAGAGAGTTTTATACAAGACAGTGTATTATCACTCTGGGTGGATTTTTTTCGGCGCGTACTGATGCCAATGGAAGATCGTTGGCAAGCTGATATGCGCAAGCGGTACGGTGCAAGGTCTGAGGCAGACGTGCATTATATGTCGCTGCTTATAACTCATCCGGCACTCAAAAAGTACCAGCAAAAAGAAGCTATGGCCGGGCGAAAGTTTGATGAACTCACGGCAACGCTTGATGAGGCCAGAGAAGCCCTGCGGTGGTGTAACCTCTACGAAAGAGTTCGCAGGAATCAGTTCTTTGACCTTTACAGTAGAGAGCATCCCACCAAGAAACTGCATAGCTGTACTTACCTACAGTTAAAGGAGATTGCTGGGCAGCTGAATGTGTTTGAGCGAAGAGTCTTGCTGATTCGGCAGATAATGCAATACGAGGGCGTCGAAAACTTTCTCAAGTCTAGGTATCCAGCAGAATACAAGGCAGAGAACGGCCTACTCGCTCTGAGTGAGCAGCGACTTCGTACAATTCTTAGTGAGCTCAAGAGCATGCAGCGTTCTGGTGTGCTCTACGACGAGACGGGTGAACTTGTGGCCAAGAGTATGAATAGCGATTGAAAATTCAATCGCTTTTTTAATTTGTGCGGTATACTAGAAGAGAATATGAAGCTCACAAATATCCCCCAAGATAAGCTTAATGGTATATTTTCTGCTATAGATGCTATGCCTGATCATCTGAGTTTGCCATATGGTGAAGATATGCGTCATGCTTTAACGAGAGAAGATGGCACGGGTATATATAATATTGTCTTTTGTGGCATGGGTGGTAGTGCTCTAGCCGGCAATTTGCTTAAAAACTGGCTCTATACCCGACTGATTACGCCACTCGAAGTTTGTCGTGGCTCGCAGATGCCAGGGTATGTTAACGAACACAGCCTGGTAATTATTAGTAGCTACTCGGGCGACACTGCTGAAACACTCCGTGCCTATGAGGAAGCCAAAAAGAACAATGCTCAGATATTAGTAATTACCAATGGGGGTAAACTTTTGCAACTAGCAAGAAATGAAAACTATACCGTTTTAGAACTACCCGAATGTAGCCAGCCGCGGTTTGCAATTTTTGCCGGTCTGCGAGCACTAACCTGTGCTTTGCAAAACATGGGCTTGGTATCTATTGATGTCGCACGAGAGCTTGAGGATACCGCCGATTTCTTAAATACTGCAAAATTACGCTTGGTACCAGATATTGACGATGATAATGCCGCCAAAGTACTGGCCGAAAAACTAGCCGGTAAGCCAGTAATTATTTACGCGAGCCCCCTCTTGGCCTCGGCTGCTTACATTTGGAAGATAAGTTTTAACGAAGATGCCAAACAAATGGCGTGGTACAACACTTATTCTGAGCTTGATCATAACGAACTTGAAGGCTGGCGGATACCGACTCATAAAGAAATGGGTGGTTTGCAGCTGGTTTCGCAATTCGAAGACAAGACCATGAAAAAACGTATTCAGGTAACAACCAGCCTTATTAAAGAACAGGGCATGGTGTTTAATACCATGCAGATGGCAGGCATAACACCCTTACAAGAATTACTCTATGCTGTAATGCTTGCAGGCTATACCGCAGGGTATTGCGCGTTACTTAATGACGTAGATCCCGAAAAGGTACCTCAGGTACAAAAGCTAAAAGCTGAACTCAAATAGTATTGCTTAATTAGTAGCAATATGATATAAATAGTGGGATTGTAGTACCCCGACAGAAAAGGTTAGGAAGATGACCACTACCACCGGAATGTCTCCTGAAGGCAGCGATCCACCGCTTGGTTTGTTACTGGTTGACGGACCGAACGTGATGATTAAGATTAAAGAATTATGGGAAAACGCTCCGGATGGTCGACCGTCAAATTTTGGTTTGCACTACGACACTGTTGCTCAATTTTTGCGCGAGAAGTTCTCGATTGCAGAGGAAAATTTTCAGAAATCTATCTTTATTAAAAAGGTTTCTGAGACCGGCAGGGATGATGAGTCGGTTGATCGGCAAGATAAGTTTCGTTTTGCCCTCGAAAGAGATCGCTGGGATGTTCAGGTAAGGGCTCCTGCTGAAGGCACTGAGTACTCTGACAAGTCAAATGATATTGATGATGATCTTATGAAAATGGCTGCAGCTTTTCTCGAAGAAGCACAGGCTGGCGATGTACTGATTATTATGACGAACGATTTTGCTCTGACACCTGACGGTAATAGTACAATAAGGGTTATGGAAAATGCTCGTAGGCTTGGCCTTAAGACGGCCATCGTGGCATTTACACCTGTTGCACCCGAAATTGTTCGCAAAAGAATTGAGATTATTGATTCTCGTGATATCCCTGATGCTTATGATGTACCACCACCTCGGGTTAAGACGATTGCCGATGTTGAGCCTGGCACTATCGAATCTTTCGATCGGTATGCCGTGAAGGTAATTGGCCGTAGACCAAGTAAGGTACCTGCTAGCAATGATAATAGCTTGACATCAGATAGCAATCGTCCTTCTGAATGGACTCCTGGAGAATCGGGTACTCTACGAAGAGTTATCCCGCCACCTCCTGGTCCACACTCGCCTAGACAAGCCAGATCTGAACCCAGAGAGCCATCTGCTCTACATCAAGAGATCTTGGGTGCGCCAATCGTACCAAGTAGTACTTGGACAAAGTAACAATTGCCGACTCTCATACCGTGTGAGTCGGTTTTTTAATACAAAAAAGTCGGCCTCAAGCCGACTATATAAATACTGGCGGAGAGAGAGGGATTCGAACCCTCGATAGAGTTGCCCCTATACCACCTTTCCAAGGTGGCGCACTCGACCACTATGCGACCTCTCCATAACTCGAACATTATACCCTATTAGCGCCATGAATCCGAGAATATCATCTCTGCCGTCTGGTACAATATTTATATGAAACATCGCTACCTTAAGCTAACAGCACTTATTTTGGGCGGTTTGGTTATTGCTGCGCTTATTTATATTCTTACTCAGAGTAGCAATATATTTTCTTCACCAAATATCGAATATCAATCTAAAGTACAATACCCCACCACACCCATTACCCTTACCTACTGGCTGCCTAGCGACGAGGCTGGCAATCTCGATGCGGTGTTGGCCAATTACAAAAAACTACATCCCAATGTGACGGTGAATATTACCTATATAGATCCTGCTGGTTATCAATCTAAGGTTTTGCAGGCTCAGACTGCAGGTACATTGCCAGATATGTTTGGGTTTCGCAATGACGCTCTCCCGCTCTATCAAAAGTCACTCCAACCCGCACCAGACAGCGTGATTACATCCGAGCAGTATAACCAAACGTTTGCAGACTTTGCTACCAAAAACCTCGTAAGCGGTAAAACCATTTACGGTATGCCGTTTGGCATTGCAACGCTTGGTTTGTTTTATAATACCGATGCTTTTAAAAAAGCGAATATCAGCTCCCCACCAAGCACCTGGCCAGAATTCGATAAGGCCAACAGTAGTGTACGCAATAAGCAGGGTCAGACATTATATGGTTCTGGAGTTGCGCTTGGTACGGCGTCAATCCACAATTACCCAGATATAATAAGTATGTTTATGATGCAAAACGGTGCTGCCATGACAAATTCGCCACCTACCAAAGCAACATTTCAACTGCCAGATAGTACCGGTTACTCTTCGGGTAGTAAGGCACTAGAATACTATGCGAGTTTTGCGCAGCCAACAAGAGAAAACTATAGCTGGAGTGATGCGCTCGGCTCGAGTGTAACCATCTTTGCTACTGGTAAAACACAGATGATGATAGATTATCCAATGGTGGCCAAGACGGTCCGTAAGCAAAATGCAAGTTTGTCCTTTGCAATGTCGGCTTTGCCACAAACCAATCCTAAAAACCCACTGAATTATGGGGTAGTGTTTACGCAAGGTGTAAGCAAAACTAGTAAAAATAGTGAGATTGCCTGGGATTTTCTGGGATTTGCCAGCAGCAAAAATCAACAATTACTCTACTCTCAGGCCAGTTTGTGGCCCGCTGCACGGAGAGATCTTATTACTCAGCAGTATAACGATAAAGATTTGGCCCCATTTGCTAGACAAATAGCCACTGCAAGTGATTGGTATAGAGGTATTAACTATGCTACCAATAACAACCTACGTGAAATGATAAATAATTATTTGGCTGGGTACGATTCTAAAATAGCAACCAACTTAGCCGCTGCAGCGGTAACCCTAGAAATACAAAAGAGCTTACAATAGTTCTCGGATTACCTCGAACAATATTGTTCGAGGAGTGAAACGAAGAGAGAATATAAATACTTGGTTTTGAAGCTATCTTAAACTGTAAAGTATTATTGTTCGAACGACGTGAGAACTATTATTGCCACAAAGCTTCTTTTTTCTTTCGCGAAAAATCTTTTAATTGTACCTCCCGCTTACGTGCTTCTTCGATATTATTAAATTCCTCTGAATATCTAAGAAGCTTGAATCCATGTTTGGCTGTAAACTTTGAGCCTTTACCAAGTCTGTGTTGTTCTAGACGTTTCTCTAAATTGTATGTCATGCCGGTATAATAAAAACCATCATTGCATTCAATTATATAAACAAACCACTTCCAAGTTGTCATCAGGCTGATCTTATCAAATACCTTATTTAATACCAAGCACAAGTAGTTCTCGGATTACTTCGAACGATATTGTTCGAACAAAGTGAGAACTATGTACCTCAGAATGACAATATTTTTGTAAAAGAAAAAGCCCGTAGCTTTTTCGTGTAAACTACGGACTGTGTGGCCCCAGGGGGCCGGAAGCAATCTCAGTAGGAGATTTTGCACTCGAAGTGCCAGCTTCCGACCCCAGACCTTGGGACGAAGGTGCTTAGATTTTTGTTGTCAGTGGTTCTAAGCAACCACCGTGTAGGCGTAGAAGCCTACTACTTGCCCTTGCGGCCCCCGACCTGCTCGTACCCGCGCTTGCGCTCGGGTGCGGCCATGCGGTCCTCGTACTCCTTCTTGCCGCGCTCCTGGGCGCGACGCTTGGAAGGGCTCTTGCGGCCGGTGCCGTTCGAGTTGTTCGAGGGCTGCGTGACGGCGGGCTTGCCGCGCTCGGCCTCGCGCTCGGCCACCTTGGCCTCCCCGTACAGGGAGACGTCGATTGACCGGGCGATGTCGAGGAGCTCGGTGTCCGTGCTCCCGGTCTGCCCGAAGGCATGCCGGAAGAACGCGGCCATCGCGTTGAGGGCGAAGCGGCGGAACCGCTTGTCCTCCACCGTCTTCGGATCGCTGACGATCCGGAAGACGATGTCCGAGATGGACACCTTGGCCGTGCCGTCGACCACCTCGACCTGCTCGGCGGTGAAGCCGATGCGGTCGGTGAGGTGCGCCGGGTTCATGCCCCGGGCCTCGCGGACGAAGCCCTGCATGTGGCTCTCCCAGCCGGCGTTGGCCCACTGGTCGAGGTCGGCGGCCATCTCGAGCGTGAGCTCGATCTGCGGCCCGGCCGCGGCCTTCTCGGCCTCGGTGCCGATGGTCTGCAGGATGCCGTGGAACACACGGCAGGCCGTCTCGATCATGCGCTTGTGGCGCATGACCTGCTCGGCCGGGGTCTGCAGGGCATCGAGCACCCACCCCAGGGCCTTGCCCTCGCCGCCGGCCTCGATGGCGGCGTCGTGGGCGTGGATGTGGCTGACCACCTCGTTGTAGAGGGGATCAGCCAGGCAGCCCTGGATGCTGGTGTTGAGCTCCTCGCGGAGCTTGTCGGGCGAGACGGGCGGGGCGGAACGACGGGTGTTCTGGGTCTTGGTCATGACAATGGCCCTCCATGGACCAGATTAACCTACTTGGTTTCGGTTAATCACATATAAAGACATCTTATCTTTATACGGCTTTGCAGCACACGCTGGCGTATGCATCTGCCAGCAAGAGCTACAAAGCCTTTGTCATAAACAACTATTGGTAATTTGCTACACCTCTTTTCAAAGTGTCGCTGCCTAGTATAGCAAACTTTGTAATAAATGTCAATACTTTTTAGCAAAAAAGCCCTATATTTTTGATTTTACAGATAGAAAAAAGTGTTTATATAATATAAAAAACCCTATCAAATTGATAGGGTAAGTATTAGAAATTGAGCGTTTCTTGCATTTGCTTAAGCTGCAATTCTCTCTCTAATACTGCTAGGCAACCTGGTGAAATGTCACTCAACACATTTGCCAGATCTTGCTGTAGCAGTTTACGAGCATACAGCCATTCCTTCTTGTTTATTGCCAAACGAATTCGCAGACCATATATTTGAGCAACCCGGCGGCGCTGCAGTGAAACCTCACCTGCTTCTACTAACAACTGCCAGGCTGAATTGAGGTGATTTTCTAGAAAGCCAATCTGGGATTGTTCAAGACAAGCAAAGGCATTATCTATCTGGGCTGCCATCAGATATGCCTGATGACCGGCCTTGTTAATTAACTGATAAGCGATATCAAAGCATTCATCAATACCTGCATATTCGCCATCTAGAGCATACAGACGGCCTATCTTGGCTTCTGTTATACCTTGCTCGGCAAAGCTCTCGGTAAGGGACAATGTGGCTCTCGAGGCAAGTAAATACTCTAAGGAATCAAAGTAATGTCGATACATCATGTAAGCAATACCAATATCGCGCTGAACCCGACCTATACCTTCTTGATGTCGGGCTGCTTGATGCTGGGCTAAAGCTGATTTGAGCGTAGCAATCCCCGCAATTTCATCATCAGCAAACACCTGGGCTACTCCAAGAGCATGCAGACACTCAATAGCTTCATCACTCCTGTCAGAATCGAGAAACAACTGATGTGCTCTCTGATAGCGCGGTATGGCTTTGTCGCCTCTACCTGCTAGGTGAAACTTGTCAGCCTCTTGTTTGAGCTCTTGGGCAGTACTCATAGAGCCTCCTAAAAAGGTGCGAAACGGTTTTTAGTATATCAGATATATTTCGATAGTTCTAGTCGTGAAATAGGCCTAGAAATATAGACATTTCACAACTGTTAACCAGATAAAGTAAAAGCCAGCTCACTTGGAGCTGGCTTGGTTTGGCAGGTCTTTCGCCTGCTTGGTCAACAAGTGGCTACTTGTGCCACTTGGTGGGTCGGGCCGGGTGCCCATCGGTGCGGAGCTCGCGATGATGCTCACGCACCGTACACGGGAAGATCCCACCGAGTGAGATCTCATCGAGCACCCTTTGGCGGTGAGGGTCGAAGCCGACGCCGTAGATGGCGTCCTCTTCGATCGGGTCGTTGACCACGGTCAGGCGGGGGTCGGCCTGGTAGGCCGGCAGATCGAAGATCTCCTCGATCTCACCCAGCTCCGCGACGTGTGCCACACCGCTGGGGCCCTGCACCACGATGATGTTGGCCAATGTTTCTCCCTTGTTCTAGTCGTGAACTCTTCAAGACTCGTGCGCTATTGTAGCATAAGTAATTTAAAAAGTCAAGTATAAATAACATCTGTATAACAAAAAGACCCCTGTAAGAGAGGTCTTTTTAGTAGTTGTAGCTTGCGGGCTACATCATTCCGCCCATGCCACCCATATCTGGCATACCACCACCAGCTGCTGGCGCATCTTTTTCTGGTAGATCTACCACGGCAGCTTCGGTAGTAAGTAGAATAGCTGCTGCAGAAGATGCATTTAGCAAGGCTGACTTTGTTACCTTTACAGGGTCGATAATACCAACTTTCAGCATATCGGCCTTCTGGTTTTTGGCAAAATCCCAACCCAGGTTGCGATCGCCACTGGTAATAGTGTCTAAGATAACAGCAATATCAGCTGTACCGGCGTTAAGCGCAATCTGGCGTAGTGGAGCTTCGAGAGATTTTTGAATAATGTTTACGCCAATCTGTTCTTCGTCGTCTAATTGCAGATTTTTAAGTGATTTGGCAGCTTTTACCAGCGCAGAACCACCGCCAGGTACAATACCTTCGGCTACAGCAGCCTTGGTAGAATGAACAGCGTCTTCTATGCGAGCTTTGCGCTCTTTTAGTTCGACTTCGGTAGCAGCGCCCACCTTAATAACGGCTACACCACTTTCGAGCTTAGCAATACGTTCTTGCAGCTTTTCGAGTTCGTACTCACTAATTGGTTCTTCGGCTTGTTTTTTCATCTGAGCAACGCGAGCTTTTACATTGCCCTCGCTACCTTTGCCGTCGATGATAGTTGTAGTGTCTTTGCCGGCAATAATCTTGCGAGCTTCACCCAGCATTTCTACACTAGCGTCTTCTAGCTTAAGCCCAATTTCTTCTGAGATTACCTGACCACCGGTAAGTATGGCAATATCTTCGAGCATATTCTTACGGCTATCGCCAAAGCCCGGCGCCTTAATAGCTACTGCATTAAAGCGACCCTGGAGTTTGTTAAGAATAAGGGTAGTAAGAGCTTCGCCTTCGAGGTCTTCAGCTAATATTACTAAGTCTTTTTTGCCCTCTGAGGCAAGTTTTTCGAGAAGGGGAAGTAGTTCTTGAACCGAGCTAATCTTCTTATCGGTAATAAGAATTGGAGCATTTTCTACCACTGCTTCCATACGAGTAGTGTCGGTTACCATGTACGGGCTTACATATCCCTTATCGAGCTGCATACCTTCTACTACCTCTTTATCGAGACCAACAGTTTGGCCTTCTTCTACAGTTACAATACCGTCCTCACCAATAGTTTCCATTACTTCAGCAATGAGCGTGCCCACTTCTGGGTCGGCTGCCGAGATAGAGGCTACATTGGCAATCTCTTCTGTTGTTTTGACTGGTTTGGCTATCTTGGTAAGCTCTTTGGCTACATGAGCAGCGGCTTTTTCGATACCACGGCGAATTGCCATAGGGTTGGCACCAGCAGCAACATTCTTAATGCCTTCGTCAATAATGGCTTGAGCAAGTACAGTAGCAGTAGTGGTACCGTCACCGGCCATATCATTTGTCTTGCTAGCTACTTCTTTAACTATCTGGGCACCCATATTTTCGTAAGCGTCTTCTAACTCGATTTCTTTAGCGATAGTAACACCGTCGTTAGTAATAACTGGGCTGCCATATTTCTTGTCGAGCACTACATTACGGCCTTTTGGACCAAGAGTAGCCTTAACTGTATTGGCGAGTTTGTCTACACCAGCTTTGAGTTGTTTGCGGGCATCTTCGCCAGATAAAATATCTTTTGCCATTATTTATCTCCTTTAATCACCGCGAGAATATCTTCTTCTTTTACCACCATATATTCTTCGCCATTTACTTTAACTTCTGTAGGGCCGTACTGGCCGTATAGTACCGTATCGCCTTTTTGCACTTCTGCTACGTCTTTACCAACGGCAACCACCTTGCCTTCGGCAGGTTTTTCTTTGGCGCTATCTGGCAAAATAATACCAGACTTAGTAGTTTCTTCGGCGGCAAGCTGCTGTAAAACAACCCTATCGCCAAGTGGCTGAATGTTCATTGTGCTATCTCCTTCTTTGGTTATTATTCGAGCATTAGCGAGAACGTATTCTCGACAAGCCTCGAACAGTATTCGTTATTTGAAAGCATTAGCACTCTAATAGTGAGAGTGCTAATATTTAGTGTAAAGGTAGGAGAAAATATAGTCAATAGCAAAAAACACCCTAGATAGGGTGTTTGTAAGCTTCTTCAGATGTATTAAGTATTAATCTATCTGGAAAAGCGACGAAGTAAAAGTCGTGTCGCGCCGGGTGGGCTCCCCTGGGCGGGGAGCCACACCCGGCGACGACAGATCAGGTAACAATGCTGAGCAAAGGCTTTTCTGGGCGTTGTGTCGATTCTGGTGGTCGGTGCGTTACGATTTATCGCCCAACATCCTCCAAAGTCCGCACACCGGCCTCTACCTTTGTGTGTTCCCAGCACGTTGTTTCAGCTCATCCCCATGAGGGGTGCCCGGCTACTTATCTGCTCGAGACCAGGGCTTCTGCCCTGAAATCTGCGAGTCAGAACTGCTAAGTAGCTAGGCTACCTGGTGAGAAAACCGATCATTGCTCCCCCGCTCCTGGCTGTATCTCCTCGAAGCCGGCTCGAAGCCGGCGGGTCGGTTCTGTGTGCATCCGTGTGCGCTGCGGGTTTACCCCGTACCCCTCAACCTTGCGGCCAGGGGCTTGAACAGTCCGGCGGAATCACCTCCTTCACATCTTATCTGTGTCGTGGGTGGATGGGACGAGGGCGGTGGCCGCCAGGATTGGTTACCTGGCCGCCACCGCCACACTTGAGTCTGGCGACGACTGCCGAACCGCCGAGCAATAGCTAACTACTGCTCGGCATGGCATTTAGACTTCGCACTTGCCGTGGCACGTGGCCGGTCCCAAGACTTTAGACTTTACTTCGTCAAGCTGCACTCTTCGGTCTCCCGAAGCGATAACAAGTATTCTAGCACACCCATATATACTTGTCAATAACTTTTGACCATTTTATAATAATATTTTTTACTTTATCTTTTGTAGAGTTTGAGCATAACGCTGGGCTAATAGCTTTTTCTTCTCGGCGTAGGGGTCAGCAATAATAACATCAGGCCGAATTCGTAGTAGTGCCCCACCATGACGATATTCTTTTTTGTTTGCCATGGCACGCAAAAAGGCTCTGTAAGCTCTGTCATCATAACTGTCTAAAAAGCGCATCGAGCTGGCATATACAGCAGTATGGTTGCGTGGCCAGATATAATTTGGGCTTTGCGAGCGAAGATAATCGTTTTTTTCGAGCATTGTTTGCCAAACTTTTTTGCCAAAAATAGGTTCGGCGTTTAGTAAACAAATAGTTCTATCTAGGTCAGAAAACCCAAAGTCATCTAAGAATCTTAACCCGGCAGTCGTAAAATAGAGAGTGTCTATTACCTCAATCTGTTTTTTTTGGGAGTTTTCTAGGCTGCGCGAGGCAAAAAACTTTTCTACTAGGAGTCTTGCAAGGTGCAGACGGGCTGGCAGGGCAATAACAGCTATACGAATACTGCGTTCGTCACTTTGGGGCAGTACTACAATAGATTTAATAAAAGGTATAGAACGTAAAAGCCGGGTGTGTTTTTGTGCCGAGCGGACTATTTCTTGCCAGTTTTTTTCTTGAGTGGTTTGTGAAGGGTAGGTGCAGCTCTTTAGTTTGTAGCGACCCTGTTTGTCTACCAACACTATCCCCCGCTTTTGTAGTCGGGCGAGATGATTACGGAGCCCCACAATACTGGCCTTTACTGGAATGTAGTGCAAGATTTGACTATCGGTATAGGCGACACCATATACTGATCCATAACAGATAACAGCAAGAATTGATGAACGAAGTTTTTTTTCTGTGGCTGCGACACTCATCCCGTTAGGGTTCCTTCACTTAAATGATATAAATTTGTGGGCCCCGCATTAAAACTCTAACGGGACTCATAAATAGTATTATTTCAGATAAGTTGATAATGCAAAAGCAGATAATAAAAAAGCACCTAGAAACCTAGGTGCTGGCAGTAAAGGTGCAGAGCACAGACAGAGGGAGGAGTATCTGTGCAGTGCTCTGCCCTTTTTCGAATTTCCCAGACCGGCCAACCATGGGCGGGAGGAGAGGTCGGTCCGGGAAACGCCGGTGACGTGCTATGGACGGGATGTGGTGGGTGTCACCAGCTAGAAAGTGACCTAAGAGCCGACCGTGTTCGCCGCATTGCGAGTGCGGGTACTGAGCGGTTAGCGCGCGGGAGCTCCGGCCCGAAAGGTAGGCTTGGAGCGTGATGAGTGCCTTGCGACTCTTAGGTCAGAACGTGAGAGGTGCTACTTGTTATTGTACGCTCAAACTCAGATCTGACAAGGGCTTTTTGGCGAGTAAATGCTCTATCTTTTGCTTGGTAGTTTTTAGTATTATTGGGTCTTCAGCCTCAATATTTACTCGCAAAAATGGCTCAGTATTGCTAGGGCGTACATTCAGCCAATAATGAGGATAATTTATGGTTATGCCATCGAGCTCATCTATTTTTCCATCTGAGAAAGCTTGTTTTATTTTTTCTAAATCGGCAGGGATGTCTTTTGAACTTATATTAATTTCGCCCGATTGAACGTATTGTGTACGCAGTGGCGCGACCATCTGCGAAAGTGATTCTTTACTGATTGAGAGAATATGCAGTAGCATCAACGCAGCAATCAGGCCGCTGTCGGCATTATAATTATCGGCAAAATAAAAATGTCCAGAATGTTCACAGGCAAAGACTGCTTGGTGTTTGCGCATCTCGGCCTTAATAAAACTATGCCCAACCTTGGTACGAACAGCTTTTCCGCCGTGAGCCTCGATAGTTTGAGGTACTATGCGCGAGCAAACAGCATTGTAAAGTATGGTTGCACCAGGGTGTTTTTTTAAGATATGTATTGCCAATATCGCGCCTAGTTCGCTGCCGCTAAGCATTGCTCCACTCTCATCACACAAGAATGCCCTATCGCCGTCACCATCAAAAGCTATACCGCACTCTAACCCCTTGTTCTTAACAAGTTGAGTAATATCTTTGGTGTTTTCGGGCAAGAGAGGGTTAGCTACATGGTTGGGAAATGTGCCATCGAGCGTTTCGTACAGGTAATCTATTTGCAAAGGGGTGGTTTGCTGCAAGTCTTTTAGAAAAATCGATGCCATACCATTGCCGAAATCTATACCAACTTTTATAGGCTTCGCTATCGTACCAGCAATTTTTGAGGCGTGAGCTATCCATTGGCTGGTAATTTCTCTTTGTTCTATCTTCCCGACCTTAGTAATGGTTTTGAAGTGCTCAGAGCTCACCTCTTGCTCGATAGTGAGCAAGCCACTATCTACCCCTATTGGTACTACGCCAAGCCCAGTGAGCTTAATACCATCATAGGCTCCGGGGTTATGGCTAGCGGTAATCATAGCGCCACCGGCAAGCTTGAGAGAACCAACGGCAAAGTAGATCATATCAGAAGTAATCAGCCCTAAATTGATTACTTCTCTACCTTGTTTTACTAACCCAGCAATGAGTGCTTCGGCTAACTCGGCAGAATCGGTACGCATATCTCTACCGACAGCAATAGCACCACTGGGCACAAAATCGGCAAAGGCGCGCCCTATAGCAAAAGCCACCTTGGGGCTGAGTTCTTCTGGGCTAAGCCCACGAATGTCGTAGGATTTAAAGATATTTTTATCAAACTTCATCCCGTTAGAAACCTTCCTTGTAACGGGTTAAGTGCCAAAATTTGTTATGGTTTTTAACGGGATTCATATGCTTATTTTACCAGAATAAGTTCTTGGTCATTTTGGCATAGAGGCGGAGATAATAACTTTCTTGGCGTTGCCATATACGGAATTTGCGTGAATCAATCGGCAGATCGTAACAGCCAACAAACTCGGTTACTTCTTCATTAAATCCACGCTTAAATTGGTAGAGCCCATATTGATGGTGTTCGGGGTTATCTAACTGAGACTTGGGTGGCACTGCTACCATATCGTAACTTGTTGCCCCTTTCTTTTTGGCCCACTGCATGGCTCGCCACTGTAGCAAGTACGGTGCCATAAGGTTGCGATGAATCGGGAAAGACCCACCATCTTTGTAATAACTCTTGGTAGCAAAAGTAGTAGCAAACACGCCGGCGAGCACCTCATCGTTATACGTCGCTACCAAAAATTCGGCCATGCCTGCTTGGTACAATTCCATCCAATACCCGGCAAAATAGTCTTTTTTGCGTAAGAAAAACCCGGCTCGTTCTTGAGTGGCAGACATGAGCGAGAACATTAAGTCTACCCCTTCCTTGTCCATCGGACGTGATTCGGTCTTTACTCCTTTGCGCTCGGCCAGGCGAATGTTGTAGCGCGTTTTTTGCTTAAACCCTGCAAGAATCTCTTCTTCGCTTGGGTTAAGATCGACAAAAATAGTGGCTTTAAACTGTAGATCGGCCTTGCTTTTAATAAGTCCAAACCTACTGAGATCTAATTGACCATCTTCAAGCTCTGGTTCGAGCTTTACTAAGATGGCTCGCTTGTCGTGGTGGCCAATAAAGTGTGGTAACTGTGTACAGAGCTCGGCAAAATGAGCCTGAGAATCGTGACTAGAGTGAAAATTGCTGAATATTCCAGGGCCTTTCGAGCAGTAGTAGACCGTGCCAAGCAGACCAGCAGATTTACGAATAAGGGTGAAATACACTACTACACCTGGTTCTTCGTAAACACAGTAGAGTGGTTCCCAACCATTAGTTTTCTTAAATTGGCTCCAGGCGTAGCTCTGATAAATATGCCCACCATCAGGATTGCCTGCAATTAGACTGTCCCAGTCTTTTACTTCTGCGTCATTTGCAAAGCGGATCATGTCCGACCTCGTAATTTGCGATACATACCGTAGAGTCGATACTTACCCTTTTTAATTGGAATGTCCCAGGTACCAAGTGTACCGACGGTATCACCACCAAAACCTTGCTTAAAAGCCGTTATGCCAGCCCATTTGTGATTCTCGCCTGCAGTTGGCGGAGCAACACCCCAGAGATCGAAGTGCGAAAACCCATCGGCTTTGGCATCTAACATCATCTGCCAGACCAAAAATACACCAGCATTATACTTCCTATTCAGGGCTTGATTACTGCCAGTGTGGGCATAATAACGGGTGCCATGATAATCATAAATAAGCGAGATAGTTACCTTTTTGCCCTCAGCTTTGGCAACATAAAAACTCGCCTCGCCACTTGGTAGCATGGTCTCGGCCATTTGACGGTAGTAATCGTCTGGGTGATTGGTAATACCGGCGTGTTTCGCTGTATCGTGCATAAGCTCTAAGAAATCATCAATTTCATCTATAGAGTTAGTTTTGTACACCTCTACCCCGCGTTTGGGAGCGGTATTAATGCGATTGCGATGGCCCGAGGCTAAGTCGGCTCGCAGCTCATCTTCGGGCTTTTTTAGGTCAATTATCTGGGTAAATTGTGGCTCAACATCGGCAATTTTGTGTGCACCCATCGATAGCAGAACCTCAATATTTTCTGTACCATACGGCTCTACCCTTACCAGATCGAAACCTGCACTTTTAGCGGAGCTAATTACAGACAGATACGCTGCTTGTGGGTCTTCGAGAATAGTTGGGCCATAGGGCAAGGCAAGATAGTGCAAGCCATGACTTCGTCTCTCAAAACCAACCCAGCTAAAGTTTTTGCCCGAGGCGTAAAACGGTTTGCGACCAGCCTGCATCTGGAATGTTGTCCAAATATGACTTTGTAGTACGTGGGCACCTAGTGTGCGTTGATGATCATCCCAGTTGGCTGGTAAATTTGTCATACCTCTATTGTAGCAAATACGGTAACAACCCAGAAAAGTATTTACAAAATAGTAAAAAAATGCTATGATACTGCTGTTCTAGAACGTTGAAAGAGGTGGATGCTGTGGACGTGCAGCGAAGGAACATATTGATAGTATTAGGTTCTTTAGCCGCGATACTTATTGGAATAAATATCCTCATTATTAGCGGAACCTTATCGAGCAGTGCTTTGTCATTGCCGTTTGTGTCTCCGCCCACTACTGCTAAAGCACATGTTCAAGTTCGCACGGTAGCAGTTTTTGGCGATAGTCTTGTCTTTGGCGCTACGGGTGATTTGCAATTTCAGCTTGCTAGGTACCAAAACCCCGAGATCCACGGTGTGATTGGTAGCTCTACTGTTCAGCTGGAGCCACTTATTAGTGAGGTACACCAGACCAAGCACCCAGATGTTATTGTTATTGCTCTCGGCACGAATGATTTGATTCCGGTATTTTTGGCTCAGAACCCTAACGAGCATGCTTTGCATATGATTAATTTTAGTAATCATCAGCTAGCTGTTTTGCAGGCGCTGAGCGATACACCCTGTGTTATTTGGGTGGGGGTGCAAGAGCACAATACCGTGCGTAATCTTAAAGTTCTGGGGCCAGAGATGAATGCAACCATGCGTGCCAACCTGGCCAATTACTTAAATGCTCATTTTCTGGACTGGGAAGCAGCTATGGCTGGCCACAGCGATTGGCAAGCTCCAGACGATCTGCACTTTAGCCCTGCCGGTAATGCTGGCTACGCTTCGGCCATGACCGAGGCAATTGCTTCGCAATGTTAATTTCTTGCCCACGTGGCGAAACAGGCAGACGCAGGGGGCTTAAACCCCCCGGCTTGCAAAAGCATGTGGGTTCGAATCCCACCGTGGGCACGTTAGCCGGTGTAGCTCAGTTGGATAGAGCAGCAGACTTCTAATCTGTTGGTCGTGGGTTCGAGTCCCTCCACCGGCGCATCGGGGCAGTAGCTCAGTGGTTAGAGCGTGGCACTCATAATGCCTTGGTCGTGGGTTCGATCCCCACCTGCCCCACTTACTCCCTTACCGTTATGGTAAGGGAGTTTTTCTTTTTATGTTACGATATAGCAGATGAGAATTCTTGCAATCGAAACCAGTTGTGATGAGACTGCTGCAGCGGTAGTAGAAAAAACCGGCAAATACACCGGTAAGATTTTGAGTAATGTAATTAATAGTCAGGTAGAGATTCACGCTCAATACGGTGGTGTGGTGCCAGAAGTGGCAGCACGCAGTCACATAGAGGTAATATTACCGGTAATAGAACAATCACTACATGATGCAAAATGCGGCTGGGATGATATTGATGCCATTGCGGTTACGAAAGGACCAGGTTTATTAGGGTCGCTCTTAATTGGTGTACTTACCGCCAAAACCCTTGCAATTGCCAAAAACAAACCATTAATTGGTGTAAATCATATCTACGCTCACGGTTTTGCTGCCTTTTTAACTGAGAACGTGCCAGAGTTCCCCTTCTTAGCGCTCACAGTTTCGGGTGGCCATACTGCCCTTTCGCTTTACCAGGCAGACTTAAGTCGCGAAGTTATTGGTGAAACGCTTGATGATGCTGCTGGTGAAGCATTTGATAAAGTTGCGAAGTTATTGGGTCTACCCTACCCTGGAGGCCCAGCCATTAGTGATGCTGCTAAACTTGGTGATGCCACAAAATATCGTTTTCCTATCGCTAATATGGGCCGAGAGAGCTTAGACTTTAGTTTTTCTGGGTTAAAAACGGCTGTTTTACGCCAAGTACAAGAAATTACTGGCCAGAACCCGGGTGCAATTGATGCTCAAAAGTCTTACACCCTCGACCAACAGGTAGTGGCTGATATAGCGGCCAGTTTTCAGAAGGCAGTAGTAGACGCACTCGTAAAGAATACCGTCGCTGCGAACGCTCGATTCTCTCCAAAGAGCATTGTAGTTGGTGGTGGTGTAGCATGTAATAGTGAATTACGCTTACGCTTGCACGAGAAGCTGCCTAAAGCAATTTTTGTGCCGCCACAGCTTTGTAGTGATAATGCAGCAATGATAGGCTCATTGGCGCTGCAAATGGCTCAGAACGGTATGTTTGTTACGCCTGAGGATTTACGAGCTGATTCAAGTTTGGAATCAATATAAAAACCACTCAATTGAGTGGTTTTTATATAACTGCAGATTATTAGATTAAGCAGCTGGTTGTAATTTATCGAGCTTATCTAGTTCGTCTTCTATGCGGCTCAATTCTTTTTGGTCTTGTTCTTTTTTGGTTCGGGCTTCGGTTTCGGCCTGTTCGTGCTCTTGAATACGGGCAGCAATCTTTTCTTTTTCGGCTTTCAGCATCTCAGCAGCTTCCTTAATCTTACTCATAGCTGCCTCAATAGTACTGTCTATTCCCTCTTCTGCTGGTTCTTCGGTTTCAGTTGGGGTTAATGTTGCTGCTTCATCCTTTTCTTCTTCCACCGTATCTGCAGCTGGGGCTTCAGTGCTAGCTTCGGGTTGAGCACCAAGTACAAAATGTTCGTTACTCGTTGCGTCTGGGTTGTCGGTTGATACGGCATCATCATGGCTCTCTACAGCCATAGGAGTATCTGATTTTTCATCTGGCTGAACGCGTGGTTCAGTTGGCTCTATTTTAGTGGTTGGTATAACGGTGTCACCAGACTGAGGGTTAATAGTGCTCGCCTCCATTGCATTGTCGCTTGGGTCGGTGTTTGCTTCTTCGGTTTTTTCGTCGCCAGCAAGTTTTGCAACTGCTTCATCATCGCTCATTCCTGCAGTAGCCGTATCAGCTTCTGGTGCCATCTGATTGTCTTCGGCATGCAAAGCAATGTGTGGAGTGTCATCACTGGCAGGTTCTACCGAACCAGGCTCGGCGTGGTCTGGAGCGGGTACACCCTGTGTTTCGGTGGTTTCTGCAACAGGCTCCATAGTAGCCGTGGTAGCTGCCGATTCGGTGGTGGCTGGTGCAGCTGCGGCGTCGCCTTCTTGCATTTCTGCGCGTTGATCCCATTGCTCATCAATTTCGAGCGGGCTGTAAATATCTTTCATCATTCGTTCCTCTCCTGCCAGTTAGTTTAAAGAATAGTTATGCTTATTGTAATGAAGCATAAGCTTGATTGTCAAATCTTATTTACCTCTAGCCGACTACATCTGAAAAATGGTACAATTCAGCCTATGAAAAAAGAACTCCCCAAAGCGTACGAACCTGGTAAATACGAACCGGATATTTTAAAACTCTGGCAAAAGGCCAATTCGTTTGCTCCGCAGAAAAATGCCAAAGGTAAGCCTTTTAGTATTATAATGCCGCCACCAAATGCCAACGGCTCATTACATGCTGGGCATTTAATGTTTGTAGTTGAAGACATTGCTACCAGGTATGCGCGCATGCAAGGACGCCCTGCTCTCTGGTTGCCAGGTACTGATCATGCCGGTATCGAAACCCAAGTAGTGTACGAGCGAGAGCTGCAAAAACAGGGAAAGTCTCGATTCGATCTCGGTCAAGAGAAATTTTACGACGAAGTTTGGGAATTTGTAGAGAAGCACAAAGGTGGAATACTCACACAATTCCAGTCGATGGGGTTTTCGGCCGACTACAGTAAGCTAAAGTACACTCTCGATGAAGATGTGGTTGAGATTGTGTATGACACGTTTGATAAGCTACACAAGGATGGCCATGTATACCGGGGTAACAGAATTGTTAATTGGTGCTCTAGTTGTAACTCGGCATTTCCAGATATAGAGCTAGATCATGTTGAGCGTAAAGATGCTATGTACACCATAGACTATGGCTCGATAAAGATTGCTACTACTAGGCCAGAAACCATTTTTGCCGATAGTGCTGTTGCAGTTAATCCAAACGATAAACGGTACAAAGACTTAATAGGTAAAACTGCTACTATTCCACTTATTAATCGAGAAATTCCAATTATTGCCGATAATCTTGTAGACCCCAAATCTGGTAGTGGTGCACTAAAGGTTACACCAGCACATGACTTTAATGACTACGAAATTGGTTTGCGCCACCAATTACCAGAAATATCGGTAATAGATACCGAGGGTAAAATGATAAATGTGCCTGAGGAATTTGCTGGTCTTGAGGTAGAGACAGCCCGCCGTTTGGTAATTGAGGCGCTCGAAACAGCTGGTAAATTAGTTAAGGTAACTCCTTTGACCCACGCCGTGGCTATTCACGACCGGTGTAAAACCGTTATCGAGCCACTTATTTCTGAACAGTGGTTTTTACGCATTAAAGATCTTAACAAACCGGTAATTGCAGCAATTGAGAGCGAAAAAGTAGTCTTTTACCCTAAGCGGTTTAAGAAGATTGCTCTCGATTGGTTAGCCCAAGAACACGACTGGTGTATCTCTCGTCAAAACTGGTGGGGTATTCGTATACCGGTATATTACAAAACCAGTAACGACCCTCAAAAAGATACTTACATTATTGCTAAAAACGAGACTGAGGCCGAAAGCTATTACGGCAAAGGTAATTATCGAGCCGAAACCGACATTTTCGATACCTGGTTCTCTTCTGGACAATGGCCATTTGCCACTCTAATGTCTACTGGAGATTTTGACACCTTCTTCCCTACTACCTTGATGGGAACAGCCCGCGATATCTTACATAAATGGGTTACTCGCATGATAATGTTTAGTCTGTATCGTACTGGCGATGTACCGTTTAGAGACGTCTATCTTTGGGGTCTGGTAACAGATGAGCATGGCCAAAAACTCTCTAAAAGTAAGGGTAATTATGATGACCCGATGGAAATTACCAAAGAATTTGGTACCGATGCCCTGCGTCTCGCCCTCTCTATTGGTATTACTCCTGGTAATGATGGCAAACTCTCGCTTGAGAAAATAAAGGGCTACCGTAATTTTTGTAACAAGTTATGGAACGTAGCGCGCTATACTACCGCTAAGCTTCCAGATGATTTTGTGCTTGGCGATGTTAAGCTCGAAACTCCTGCTGACCACTGGTTAGTAGGTAGACTTAATAGTGCAATTACATCTGTTACAAAGAATATCGAAGCGTACCGCTACTCTGAAGCCGGCCAAACCGTTTACTCTCTTCTCTGGGACGATCTGGCAGATAAATATATAGAATATTCTAAATCTGATCTTAACCCGACAATGCTTGCTTACGGCCTCGATACTGTCTTGCGCCTTCTCCACCCCTTTGCCCCATTTGTTACCGAAGCAATTTGGCAGCAGTTGTGGACAAATTCTAACCTGATAACCGAACACTGGCCGAAAGTTATCCACAAGCCATCCACAGCCGAAGCCAAGAAATTCGAGCTGCAAATAATTGATATTTTGGCATCCAAACAAAAAGAGGCCGATAAGGTTATGGCTGCAAAGCTACAAAAAGAATTGGCTGCAAAACAAAATCTATTACAGCTCATACAAGCTAAATTGCAAAATGAAGCCTTTGTTGTCAATGCACCAAAAGATCTGGTAGAAGGGGAGAGAGCTAAAGAAGAACATACCAAGCACGAAATAACCCAATTAGAGGCCAAACTTGCCAGAATCAAAAAAACAACTTAACTTTTTCTGGATTGCTGCTGGATTAATTCTCGTTGCCGCATTGGTAATTGCCTTACATTGGCCTGAGATTACTGCTTGGCGTTGGCATAAGGTAGATTCTTTGTTGGCAGATGCTAAAGCAGAGCAATCTGCCGAGGCTCAATACAGCTATCTACAGCAAGCCTATTTATTGGATAGTAAAGACCCACTTGCTACAGAGGCTTTGGCCCAGTTTTGGATACGTAGGGGAGATATAGATAAGGCCATACAAACTTATCAAAACAGTATAGAAAACCCTAATTATGTTTATTTGGGCAATCTAGCTTTGCAGGCCCAAAATTATCCTCTTGCACTTCAATATTATAAAAAAGCCAATGGGGGAGAGAGTAGTGCTAATGGTCTTTCTGGCGAGGCAGCAGCCGATTTTAACTTGGGCAAAATAGATGACGGGTGCAACAAAGCTCTTCAGGCTAGTAAGAGCGATCTTAGTAGTGAGAGTGCCAAGAAGTTACTAAAGAGTTGTATTATTTTGGGTGGTACCAGTACCGAAGCCACCCAATTAATTGGTGCTACACAACCAAGTGATAGGCAAGCAGCATATATTTTACTTGACGCAAAAGTCTACAAACAGGCCGAGCAAAAACTAATGAGTTTAGATAGTAAAGGCAGTAATGACTATTTAGTATTGGCGCGTCTTACTGCAGCACGAGGCAACATTGCTGAGGCGGCTAAACTAGCTGAACAGGGAACTGAGCTAGATAAAGCCAATATCGAACTTAATAAATTGCTCGTACAGTACTATTCTATTTTGGGTGATAATGCGAAAAAACAGTTGTATCAAAACAGACTCACAGAGTTAGAGACCCTCGAAGCAATTAGGTAACAATAAGTACCTTTCACAAGAATTGACAAAACAAAATAATATGTTCTTATTATGTTCGGTATTATAGATATGGGGTGCGATAATATAGTCAACAGTTTAGCTTCTTTGAGCTTGGCAAAACATCAGATATCAGGTACAATATGGCGGTACCAAATACCTGAGAGCCAGATATGGAGAGGTACCCAAGTGGCTGAAGGGGCTGGTTTGCTAAACCGGTAGGGGGGAGCAATCCCCCGCGAGAGTTCGAATCTCTCCCTCTCCGCCAGAAATGTGAACTGGAATAATCCAGAACACATTTCTGATAATCAGAACCAAATTCACCTGGAGAGGTGTCCGAGTGGTTGAAGGAAACAGTCTTGAAAACTGTCAGGCGTGCAAGCGTCTCGTGGGTTCGAATCCCACCCTCTCCGCCAGAAGCAAGATTCTGTGTTATACACGGATTTTTGCTTCTGGATTGAAAAAAAATGACAGTTTTGTTATGGTAGGGCGATGAAAGAAGTTTTTTATAGCGGTGGGTTTTTGTATAACCCCAAGAAACAAGAAGTGCTATTACATCATCGAGATGAGCACGCTGCGGTTAATCCAAATGTTTGGGCATTTTTTGGTGGGACGAGCGAGCCTGGAGAAACACCAAAACAATGTTTTTGTCGCGAGCTAAAAGAAGAACTTTCTATTGATATTACAGAAGAGGAGGCAATACCTCTAACTGATTATTTAAATACCGAGCTAAACACGTATCGCAATGTATTCTATGTGGTGTCTGAGTTAAAAAAGACTGATATGAAACTAGGTGAAGGCGAAGATTTTGATTGGGTTAGTTTGGGTGGTTTGGATAAGTATAAATTAACCGAATTAACCAAGCGAGATCTGGAATTATTTATGCAGAAAAATAATATTAAGCTACACAGTTAGGCAGTACACTAGTAATGAAAACACGGTTACAAATTGTAATAAATTACTGTGAAATTGTATTAGCAGTTATTGCTGTACTTGGAGTTATCGCTTTTTCAATTTCGCAATTTGGTAACTTCTTTACTATCCACTGGTCTAGCGAGCGATTTTATGAGTTTATCTCTACAATTCTGTTAATAACAATTGGCGTTGAAGTTGCCCGCTCGCTTGTAACTCATAGTATTGAGTCGGTTTTAGAGTTGCTTGCCTTTGTAGTGGCCAGAAAAGCATTAAAACCAGATACCAACGTATACGAGATAGGGGTGGCTGTTTTGGCATTTTGTGCTTTAGTGATTACAAAATACTTCTTTATGACAAATAAGAATACCCATCTTAAAACCAGTTCTAAAAAAGTAAAAAAACAGAAAAATACGTAATGTTGTATAATAAGGTCTATGGATAACCCCCAAGACAATCAATCTCCAGGTAGTGGATTTCGCCCAGCGCCCAACCCCTTCGAAAAAGCTACCGATCAGCCTCATATAGATACACCAGCTGCACCACCGCTTCATGATGGGGTAGAGTTGGTTGGTAAACGTGCCGAAGATAAGCCAGCAGCTTTAGCAGCAGATACGGCACCGGTAAAAAAACGTAACCCACTTGCTCTACTTTTTGGTGGCAATAAAAAACCCGAAACCACTAATGAAGCTACTCCAAAGCCAAATGTTCCCGAGCAAATCTTACTTAGCTGGCAAGCGCCAGAGTTTGTACAGACACATAAGCCAGCAGGATGGTACGTAGGCATTGTGTTGTTTTTTGCTGTGCTTATTGGCTTAGCTATACTAACGCGTCAATATATTACGGTAGGGCTGTTTGCACTTATGGGTATAGTACTGGTGATGTACTCTAATAGACCACCAAGGGTGCTCGAGTATCACATTAGTAACTATGGCGTAATGGTAGGAGATAAAAAGTATCTTTTTGATGATTTTAGTAGTTATTATGAAATTTCAGATTATGGTAGACCATTGCTCGAGCTGGTGCCAAATAAACGCTTTGGTACGTTAGTTAGTTTGCCACCAAAAGTTGACGAGATAGACCAAGTAGAGCAAACATTAGGGCAAATGCTGCCTAAGACCGAGAGTCGCCAAGATTATATAGATAAGTTATTTCGGTATTTGCGGTTTTAGTACTTTATTTTTTTGCAATTAACAGGTATAATAAACGTCTTAAGCGCCCGTAGCTCAGTTGGGATATATTGTTGCGACTACGCGATGGGTTGCTGCAATAAGTACCGTCAACAAATTAAATAAAGGTTAATATTATGCGCGCCCGTAGCTCAGTTGGATAGAGCGTCAGTTTGCGGTACTGAAGGTCGTAGGTTCGACTCCTGCCGGGCGCACCAGAGTAATTATATGACCCTATTGGGTCTTTTTTCTTATTAGTAGTTCGGCTATGCTAGTACAGTACGGAGAGATGCAGGAGTGGTTGAACTGGCTGCTCTCGAAAAGCAGTGGGCCCTCACGGGTTCCGTGGGTTCGAATCCCACTCTCTCCGCCAGAAGTTCCAGGGCAGAAACCCGGGCATGAGAAACGTGCTCGGGTTTCTGCTTCTGGTGCCCGCAGGTCGTACCGGGGCGTCGGGTGGTGTTGGGGTCAGTGTGCGCCCGAGGAACGTCCTGGGTGGCCTCTGGGGCCGTCTGGGACAGTTCTCGGACGACGGCGAAGGGCGGGGTGTGCTCGGTGTCGGTGACGTCTTCGGCGTCGATGAGGAGCCGCTCGTACATGGCTTGGTTGAGCAGTCGCCGGGACTGTGGTTCGCAGTGCTTGTAGAGCAGGCCGCAGCTGTGCAGGAGCCGCAGGACGATCTCGAGCCGTTCTTGGAGTGTGTCGACGTCGGCGGTGGCGGCGGCGAGTTGGCGCTCGGCATCGGCGATCTCGGCGGCCAATTGGTCTTGGCGCTTCTTGAGCTCGTCGACGGGGATGGCGTCGTTGAGGTAGGCGTCGACCAGTTTGGTGCGGGTGCGTTCGAGCTTCTGCAGCCGTTTGGTCTGTGCGGCCACGACCCGTTCGCTCTCGGTTTCATGGACGGCCATGACGGCATTGACCTGGCCTCTCACGGCGGTGATGGTCTCCTCGCTGAAGACCTCGTTGAACCACTGGCGGGTGACAGCAGCTTCGACCCGTTCGGCGGGCAGGTAGGGCAGTTGGCAGGTGGTGCGCTTCTTGTTGCGTCCGAGACAGAAGAAGTAGCCATAGCGCTGGCCGTTCTTGCCGGTGGAACGGGAGTAGCCGAGGCGTTGACCACACCGGGCGCAGAACAGGCTGCCCATCAGGTAGTGGCCGGTCTTCCAGGAGCGGTCACCAGCGATCCGGCGGCTCAAACGGATGGCTTGGACTCGGTCCCAGGTGGCCACATCGACCAGCGGCCCGTGCTTGCCCGGATAGGTCACGCCCTTGTGGACCACCAGGCCCTTGTAGTACTGGCTCGTGAGGATGCGGTGCACCTGGCTAGAGCTCAGCGGCACCGCCGCCCGGGTCGCGGTGGGGCGGGTGACCATGCCCCGGGCCTTGAGTTCATCGACCAGGTCGGTCAGCGAGTACTGGCCGGTGGCGTAAGCCTCGAAAGCCCAGGCGATGTGCAGTCCGCGCTCGGGGTCGACCACCACCGACTTGACCTCATGCCCGTCGACCACCTGGGTGCGGTTGAGGTACCCCAAAGGGGCGTAGCCGGGGGTGCCCCCGCGGCGGGCCTTTTCGTCCATGCCCTTGCGGGCTTCTTGGCCGAGGTTGTTGGAGTAGAACTCGGCGATGGTGGCCATG
>JAKOQC010000452.1 GCA_029778565.1 bacterium | reverse complement strand
TCCGTTGCCCTTGGCCCTAAAGCCATACGAGCTGGGTCTCCGGGAACAACCCTAGACAAAGTAAATATGATAATCGAAAGCCCAACCAATGCTACTAAGGACCAGAGAGTACGCTTGCAGATAAACTTAAATATTTCCATTAATTTCCCTCCTGACACTGACGACGAATCGGCTAGGTGCTTATTTCTTAAATTGAACACTTGGCATGTACAGTAAATCGAGACCTGGGATAATAGATTTTCCTTGTTTCTGAAGTTCTGCTGGTTCCCAAGCCAGATATCCCGATTGATAAGCGTGGACTTCCTGCTCTTCGAATATTGGGATGTGGGGCTGGTGTTGCACAATTAGCTCTTGAGCTCTATGATATAGCTTAATTCGTTCATCAAGGTCGGTCTTTTTTAGGGCTTTATCGATCGCTTCGTCGATGTCGGGATACTTGACCCAACTAGGGTTGGCATATGTTCCAATTGATTCTGAATAATAAAGTGCCCGCAGTGGTGAACCTGCTTCGCTATATTGTGTAGCTATACTAATAGTCATGCCATGAGGAGTACTCTCTAATCTTGACGCTTGGTCAACAAGCTTTGACCAGGGAACCTTGACGATTTCAACATTAATACCTAACTTATCAAAGTAAGTTTGGAACGCTAAAGCCAATTTTTCCCTGTCTGGGACATCAGCTACCCATGCTATTTCAATGGGATATTTACCAGGATTGTCAGCATACTTTGAGAGGGCAAGTTCCTTTTTTGCCTTCTCTAAATCATAATAATAATAGGGCAAATCAGAAGCTGCCCCTATAAGCGAAGGAGCGACGGGTGCCTTAGCTAGTTTTGCCCATGGAAAAATTTGAAGTAGGGCTTCGTAATCTATGGCATAAGACAAAGCTTTTCTAAAATGAACATCATCAGTAGGAGCCTTAGCATTGTTCAACGATAAGTACATCATTTTACCATTGGATACTGCAAGTATATCGATTCCTTTAACTTTTTTAAGGTTTTTATAGGTTTCAACTGACTGCCACTCATCGGTAAACTCAAGTTGTCTGCGCATCATCATGGTTCTGACAGTTACCGGTTCTGATACAGCGAGCAATTCGAAACCTTCAGGGTTACCTAGTTTAAACCCCTTCCAATATTCAGAGAACTTAACTGCTCTTAAATACTGATTGTGTGCCATTTCTACGACCTTGTAGGGGCCACTTCCTGCATCGTTATTTATGAGCCAATTTGTACCGTAATCTTTAAATTCACCGAAACTTCCATCTTGTAAATGTTCTAGAACTTGTTTTTTGTTGACAATCCAAACTCGAGTGAGGGTAGCAAGAAATGGACCAAAGGGCTCGCTTAAAGTGATCACAACGGTATCATCCGAAGGATTTGAGATGTCCTTCACTAGTCCTTCAAACAAGTAGGAAAAGCCTCTCTTGATCCCCAGAAGCCGCTTCATGCTAAATACCACGTCATCTGCAGTGAGCTTGTCTCCATTATGAAAAAGTATGTCATCTCGAATTTTAAACGTATATTTTAGACCATCTTCAGATATCTTCCAAAATTCGGCAACTCCACCTTTAAAATTGCCTAAATAATCTTGAAACATTAGAGAATCATATATATTTGTTAAAGCACACCTAGAGGCATTGTCTTGTCCCTGTGCAGGGTCTATGTTGCCTGTACCAGAAGCGGTAAACCTCACTATATGGTCATCAACGGTAGCACAAGCGTAACTAGCAAAAACCATTCCAATAAACAAACCAATAAGCATAGTCCTAAAAACTACCTTCTTCATCATCTTTTTGCTCCTCCTCAAATTCACTTAACTAATAATATTAAGCAGTAACCAAGTACGCGCAATTTAACTAAAATTAAAAATTATTTTGCCATCTCCACCATGGCAGCCCCAATTATTTGAATGACCTTTAAATATTCGTCTAAGTCTATGAACTCGTCTGCCTTATGTGCCACATCTGGACTTCCTGGAAACTTCGGGCCAAAGGCGACCATGTTTGGGAGGGCTTTTGCGTAAGTACCCCCGCCCATCGATAGCAATTTTGCTTCTTGTCCGGTCTTTTCTTCATACACCTTCTGAAGCTTTCTAATTAATATGCTATCTTCTGGCATGTTAAGTGGTGCTTTCTCGCGAAGGATTGATAAGGAAAATCCGTTCTTTCCTGCAAAAGCTTTGAGGGGAGTGAGTATATCTTCGGATCGAAACG
>JAKOQC010000050.1 GCA_029778565.1 bacterium | reverse complement strand
ACTAAAATCTGCAATCACAGGTGATATCAGTGTCTTGTTAGTTAATGTTTGCGTAGCATTATTAGTAGTTATAATATCACCATTAACTTTTATCGTTCCAGAACCACTAGATGTAATATTTAACCCTGCGTTCGTTGAACCCAAAGCTGCTAGAGTAACATCTGCATCTGATATATTATTAGTCAACTTTAGATATGTTACAGCAGATGGTGTAGTACCAAACATTAACAACTCATTACCATTGGCATCGGCAATGTATCCATTATTATTGAACCGCGGTGTAACCATAGTAGGTGAAGTAAGAGTTTTATTTGTTAAATTTTGTGAAGCAGCTAATGTAACAACGGTATCAGTGACAGCTGGAAAAGTGATTCTTTTCGTTTTCGCTGTATCTTGATATAGAGAACTTATAACATTGTCCGTTAAAATTTTATTTGTTAATGTTTGTTGCCCTGTTAATGTTACAACAGTTGAATCAATTTCAATAGCGTTACCATTAATATCAATACCTGTACCACCAGTATAGGTACCAGACCCACTGTATTGAACAAAAGTAACTGGTGTTGTCCATTCAGTAATTGTAGGATTGGCGCAAGTCCAACCTGTATTAGCTAATGTATTACCATCTGCTACAAAAACTGTAGCTTGAGCTAATTCCTCACCAGTATCTGCGTCAGGTGCTCTGTACCAATCAGAAGTAGAAACAATATATATACCGTTTTGAGTAGGATCGGTTTGATTCTTAACTAAAACTCGATCACCGGCTTTAACAGGAACACCGTCAATAACTTGTTCTCCAGAAAGTGTTATATTTCCAGTAGTTGCTGCACGTACTTCAGTTTTCCATGATAACCCAGTAATAGCATTATCAACATATATTTTAATAGCTTTTTGCGAAGCAATTTTCGAATCTGAAGCAAGTTCTCCATCTAATTTAGGATTTGTTGATAAAAACGATGGATCTAAATCTGTGGCTATAATTTTAGCTGAAATTAATTCATTTGATTCTCCGACTTTTACAACACCATTAGTAGGTAAATCGGTAAAAATATATTTTCCTTTTGTAGTACTAGTAGTTGTTCTGAATGTGATATTATTATTGGCAGCTGTACCGCCTGTTAATATCTGACCACCACTACGCCCAGCTAACAGCATATATTGTGTATGATCATCATCAGCTAAACCATTTAACGCTGTACCATGGTCTAATTTTCCACCGGTAGCAGTATTTGTATGAGTATGTGTAGCGTTACTGAAGTCTCCAATTACAGGTTTTGTAAGAGTCTTATTCTCTAAAGTCTGACTAGCTGTATTGGTAGTAATTATGTCTGTATTAACTCTTACTACACCAGCACCTTTAGCTTTTAACACTAAATCAACATTAGTGTTATCACCGACTGACTTAATAACAGGGGCATTTCCAGTAGCGGCGTTTTCTATGGCTATACTGTTAACAGCAGTGGAAACAGAATCAAAAACTAGTATTTCATTTCCGGAAGAGTCTGCAATGAAATCGCCATCAGCAAATTTAGGTGCTGTTAATGTTTTATTAGCTAAAATTTGATCGCCTT
>JAKOQC010000451.1 GCA_029778565.1 bacterium | reverse complement strand
CCTCTATCTCCAGCATGAGCCATGGCTATTTCGGCTGCTAGGCGTGTGGCAAAGGCCTGCACAAAACTCGAAGGGAACGCTTCCTCACGAATATTATTTGTGGTATATATAGCGTAAGCATCAGCTTCGTTAGTGCCTATTAAAAGCCTGCCAGTATTTTCATCAGTTATAATTTCATATAAAACTGGTATCTCATCTTTGGTATCTATAGATGCCTTAGATGTTATCATTCTAATGCATAAACAATCATCGGGGTATCCATAACAATACTCCCACTTAATATGCTTGTAATCTGATAATATTAATGGGACAGTCCTTTTAGCAAAACTCCATGAGTGCTCTTCTAAGAAAGAAAACAGTGTAGGTTCATATAAATTATGCAATGTTTGGGCCAACGGCGAATCAAGCACCTTATCATCAACAAGCTGTCTTGAGATACCTGCTTTAGCTAAAGCTAAATTCCATATTTGTAAACGGGTAAAACTCATAAATTCACCCTCTTAATATGTGAGGGGGCATAGCCCCCTCAGCTATCGTACTATCCATTTCTCCTCTTCCTATCAGAGCGAATCAATCGAATTATTTCTTGATTCGTGGCTCCTATAGGAACGTACACGCCTTCCTTGCCTGCTAGCTCAAGTAGTTCATCTTTTTTCATTTGATTTAAAGTTTTATATTCTTCTCGTGGATCTTCTTGTTTAACTTCTTTAGCTTCCCCAATAGGCTTGAACCACTTGGGCACAGGCTGACCGTCGGGTACGACTACACGTTCACCCTTCTTGCGATATCTATGATTAAAGTCTAGACAATCAGTAGTAACCTCATACAACATATCAATCACCGCTAAATATTAGTCTGTGGGTTGTCAGTCAAGTAAATATCAAGCTTACCACTTATTATACTTGTTGGAGCAATCTGTGCTGCAATATATCTTTTAACTTTTTCTGGCTTAGGAAGCCTGATCATACCAAGGCAATATTTATCTTTTAGATTTGAAACTGGCACAGCTCCAGAAGTCCAAAGAGTCTTCCAATTACCAATGGTTGCATCGTTTTCATCGTTAGTTATTAATTTAACTTCAAGGCTCCCTGTACCTACACACGCTGTTTCTACATAGGCCACAAAATACAATTCGTTTACAGCGTCGCCAACCTCAACAGTATCTATTATATTTTCTGAAAAACCAGCCGTGCTAGCATCTTGAGCATCGCTTAAAATCAAATTGTTATCAAGTATCAATCTTCACACCTCCCCTTAACCAACTTTAGACTCAGTGGTCAAGATTTTGTCGCAACGTTT
>JAKOQC010000450.1 GCA_029778565.1 bacterium | reverse complement strand
GACAATATTGCTAGGAAGAAATCGGGGCGAATCTATCTAGATGAGATTTCAGCCAAGCATAGTATACCATTGGTCAATAAATTGGTGACAAGCATACTGCATGTGACGATTGCCACAAGAGTATCTGTTTTAACTATTGTTTAAGATATTTTGCTTTAACACATGAGTGAGAGATTTTTCACAAAACACTGGGCGTGGCCTATCAAGGAATATGGATTTTTGAGAGTAAAGTGTTACAATGATTGTTAATCTAGATGTAAAGAAATACATAAGGTAATAGATAATGGCAGTTTTAATGTCGATTGAGAGTATTGAGACCCTAGGGTTTAAGTGGAGGATGACATGGATTCAATTCTAGTTAGTATAATAACACCCACATATAACAGTGAAAAGACGCTAAGTCAAACAATTGAATCAGTGCTTTTCCAAACCTACAATAATATTGAGTATATAATAGTTGACGGGCTCTCGTCGGATAGGACGGTTGAAATCGCTAAAAGTTATAGTGAAGCATTTAAGCTCAGGAATATCAGATATACCATCGTTTCTGAGAAGGATAGGGGTATGTATGATGCCCTCAATAAGGGTATAAAACTATCATCTGGTGTTATTGTTGGAAGCATTAACAGTGACGATTGGTATGAACTGGATACAGTGGAGAAGGTTGTAAAGAAGTACTTGGAGACACACTTTGATATGTTATATGGAGATATGAATGTAATAATGCCATCAGGAAACATGATCAAGAAAGGTAGGCTTCGGAAATACCACTCGTCGCGAGATTGGAATCATCCTACAACCTTTATAACTAGATGTACCTATGAACAATTTCAGTATAAACTTGAATCTTTGTACGATGATTTTGATTTATACACACGTATAAAGCAGGCAGGATTAAAGATAGTGGTCCTAAATGAGGTGTTGGCAAACTTTCGTTTTGGTGGCATGAGTACTCAAAAATCCATTCGTGATGTAATAACTCGGATCAAAGCTCGCTACAGGATCTACCGAAATAATGGATATAGTAGGTTGTATCTGATCGAATGTGTATTGATGGAGCTAGTAAAATATATATTGTCGTGAATTAACTGAGAGAAGGGCAGGAAGTCGTGGGGATAATGACCATGAATGAACAGCAGATTTACTTGGTTCAAAGTTACCAGAATAATTGGCAGTATTACCTTGACAGCATATTGGGTAGATCAACATCACCCAGGTGGGATTTATGTATAATAACTGCTTCCAACGAAGACCAAGCCGAAGCATATCGTTTGCAAATCGATCAACGTATTAAGAGCAAGTTGTTGCCATCTTCCACCAAGTTTTTAGTGATCCCTGATCCCGGTGGAAAAAGGGTTGGCAGCGGGGGAGCCACTCTTAATGCT
>JAKOQC010000449.1 GCA_029778565.1 bacterium | reverse complement strand
TAATAGATGCTAACGATATTTTAGAAGCCCAGTTCATGCAGAACATGTTTTGGGAAGGTAGAACTGTTGTTAAAGGAACTGGTTATATTAAGATATTGGACTATGAAGAGAAATACAACATTGTTAATCCTAAGTCTAGTTTTGCTAACTTAAAGGCTTACGATGACATCAGGCTTACTGGATACTTCATTATAAAGGATGAAGATGATAACACACGCAGAATTGACTTCGATAGATGGTTTCTTAAAGAAATAGAATTTTCTAAAACAGAAAAAGTAGCTACACTACACTTTGAAGATGTTTTAGGTAAGTTCGATAAGATGACATACATCGGTTATGGACTTATAAAACCAGTAACTGTAAGTGGTTATTATTGGAGGATTATAAATGCTAATCCTTATAGAGCGTTTCCACAAGGCGTAAGTAGACCATTTTTGTTTGAAGGAACGAATGATAATACGGGTAGTTTGTGGATGGCAATAAAAGAGGGCACGTATTTTGGTTTGCTGTCATCGTTATCTGAAGCCGTTGGGGCTACATTGTGGGCTAACTTAAAAGGCGAATTGATGGCAGATTGGGTTACATTAGAAAACCTTTACATGTCAGGAGATTATATATTCCCAAACCAGCAAGTAGATATTAACAGTGTTACTGATGTGAGAAGCGTTGTTATTGGTGGCTTGGGCATACCTTCATCTGCTGTAAGATACGACTTTAACAGCGGAGAAAAAGTAACCATCAGGCTTAAAGGTAGAACTCCAATATTTACACAGCAACAGTTAAATAAAACAATGGAAGTAATGGTTCCAGTTGACAGAGACGTTTTTATACAGTATTACAGACCAGACAAATATAATCCTACTGATTACATGTATTTAGATGTGGATGAAACAGGCAATGCTTCTTGTTACTATGGTGGAGGCTCGATATTCTATTACATAATACCGACTACAGTTAACAGTTTAATGATATTCAGTGGAACTGTGGATGGTATTAAACCAGTTAAAGAAGAAGTGCCATTGAACCAGTATATAGATGAAGTTAGCGCAGTAGACCCTGCATTAACATTAGACTTTCCTATATTGCAAAACAAAGAATTGATAGAGAAAACGTATTTAAGATACAAAGATAGTCCGTTTAGAAAGAAGCATTTAGAAATATCTGTTATACCAAGTAGGTTAGATGAAATAGCACCTTATCCATGTAAATTCAAAATTATGAATGAAGATAATACTGTAGCATATGATACAATATTACATGGCATCAGACATAAATTTAGAGAAGGTGGTTATTCTTATGACGCATTTTGCGTATTGGTGTGATAAAAATGAGATATGAAGAAAGACCGCAATCGGAAGTAAAAGTCTTGGGCGAGATAACATCCATTT
>JAKOQC010000049.1 GCA_029778565.1 bacterium | reverse complement strand
TGGGAAGTGTTTTTTTGTTTAGGAAGCATAACCAAATCTGCCACTTTTTTACCAATTCTAATAACTTTTCGGTCGATTTTTACAAAACAAAATACTCAGAAGCATTGTCTGTCCTAATTCCTGCCATTTTTGAGGGTCGACTATTTAGTCTGAAAATATCGTTATAATACCAACACACACTGCATTTAAGTTTGTAACATTTTGACTTATTATAATTTGTCTTAGGTATTACATAATTATCAGTATCAAGCACAAGTCTTTGTGCATTTTAAGCTCTCACAACGAATGCAAAGTTAAATCTGAGTTTAAAATAAAAACGCCCATCCTTTTACGAATGGGCGTTTTGTCTAATTACTATTTGCTATGTACTAATTACTCAGTACTAATCATTCTTCTTCACTTTGCTTGTGTGCGTCAAATGGTTGTTTTCGTATACTTGTACAGTATACACACCACTTGCGATTTCACCTAAGCTAAGCTGGATATTATTCATACCCACAGCTGATTTAGCTTGTACTTGTCTGATCACTCTGCCACTCATGTCAAGTAACTTAACAGTCGTGTTTTGGGCTGCAGTTGCATACAAATCAATATTCAGGATATCTGTGGTTGGGTTTGGATAGATACTTACCGTACTACCATTCGCACCCCAGATCAAGTCTACGATTTGTGCATGTACACTCACCTTGTTGTCGATATCTACTTGTTGAAGTCTGTAGTAGTTATGACCTAACGAAGGTTTGTTGTTCGTCGCTGTATAGCTTAAAGCAGTGTTGCTATTGCCATTTGGCGCCTTGCTTGATACTTTCGCTATCGTGCTAAAGCTGATACCATCTGTACTGTGTTGTAAGTTGAAATAAGCATTGTTTTGTTCGCTGCTTGTAATCCAGCTCAACTTGTCTGAACTTTCCAGTTTAGTACCGCTGAAGCTTGTTACCGTTACAGGTAATGGCACATTGCCAGGGTTCACACTGTGTACTCTGAATTGACTAAAGCTTGGTGTGTTGAAACTCAACTCCCAATAAGTACCATTCCAGCTTACCGCAGGAGTGATCACAATTGGATTGTTGCCTAAACCGCCATCATCATTTTTCGTGATACGGATATTGGCAATACCAGCTGCATCACCAGGACCTGTTGGTAAAGGTAAGTAAGGAGCTACTACCGCTGCATTGTAATCGTCAAAGTCTGTTTGATTGATATACAATT
>JAKOQC010000048.1 GCA_029778565.1 bacterium | reverse complement strand
GCTTGGCTCATCTCCTCTATGCTAAGCAAACTTCGTACCACTTTCCTATGGAACGACGTCCGCCGTCATCCTTCCCCTATAAACAAACACCCGCACGACTGTCGGATGTTATGGATGAAGGTGTTTTGACGACCATCGTCATTGTTATTTATTTCACAGCGAAAACGCTTGCAATTGTCATTCGCTGTCTATTTGTTGAATCCTGCCAGAAAGTGTGCGATCAAATTTCGAGACTTTCTGACCCTTGTCGATTTTCTTTTACCTAGCACCATATATTCGACACAAACTGGAAACTCCCTGCCGAAACCCAGCTTTCTTTTCCCCAATTTATGGTAAAGGGTGTTTGAGCTTAGCGAATCCTTTTCTGAGACCGTACGGCCAGGACGCACACATTCGGTTCAAACCCCTAACTTTGGACATTATGCAGCAATAACTTCAGGTTTCAAATCGTTTCTCATGATTGCTTTGTGGTATTCTCTGGGAGGCTTGTTGGAGTGATAGGGGTACACCGGACACCCACAACCCTCTTATAACCTTAATTATCCGCTTCAAATCCTCATCACTCATCTTAGTATCACTAGGCAAGCAAACACCATTTTCAAAGATTTGTCTTGAGATGCCTTCGCCAATAAATTGATACTGTTCATAGAATGGCTGCATATGCATCGGCTTCCAGATTGGACGCGATTCTATGTTTTCGTCTTCTAGTGCTAATATGATATCTAATGGTTTTATATTACCATCTAAAGTTATACAGCTTAACCAGTAATTCGGCTCATTCCAATCATTGATAGGCATAAATCTTATACCGTCTAAATCGCTCAAACTTTGTTTGTAGTACTCAAAGATGTACTTTTTCTTAGCAATTCTCTGATCAAGTACTTTAAGCTGTCCCCGACCAATGCCTGCCACGATGTTACTCATCCTATAGTTAAACCCAACTCACTGTGCTGATAATGTCGTGCTTTATCTCTAGCTTGAGTAGCCCAGAATCTAACCTTAGCAATCCGCTCTTCATCATTAGAAACAAGCATTCCGCCACCAGATGTGGTAATAATTTTATTACCGTTAAAAGAATAAATGCCGTAGTCACCAATCGTTCCGGTATGCTTACCTTTGTATGTAGTCCCTAAACTTTCGGCTGCATCTTCGATTAATATTGCGTTGTGTTTTTTACAAAGCTCAACAATTTTATCCATATCTGCAGCTAAGCCGTATAGATGAACGACGATCACTGCCTTAGCGTTAGGATATTTCTCAAACGCCTCTTCCAATGCATCTGGATCCATATTCCAGGTTTCAAGGTTGCTGTCTATAAAAACAGGTGTTGCGTTTTGATAAATAATCGGATTAGCCGATGCGGCAAAGGTCAAATCCTGACAGAATACAATGTCTCCTTCACCAACACTAGCGGCCTTTAAAGCCATATGG
>JAKOQC010000448.1 GCA_029778565.1 bacterium | reverse complement strand
TATCTGGTTGTTTAATGTTAATTAAACGCAAAGTATTTGAAAAATATGGTCTTCTGCCTGAAGAATATTTCTTTGGGGGTGAAGATTTGGAATTTTCTTTAAGAGTAAGTAAAAAGTTTAAACTATATTATAGTCCATATGCAAGGATATGGCATAAAGTTGGGGCTAGCCATCAAAGATTTGCGCCAAAGTACATATATAATAGCTATTTTAGCAAGTTGCTATTTATGAAAAGAAATCTAATCAAACCAGTATGGCTTGTATGGTACTTTGTTTTTTGGATTTATACTAAGACTTGGTTAAAACATAAATTAGCTAAAATGGCCAGATTACAAGGGAGTAATGATTTTGATGAAATAAGAACACCTCTTGCTTTAAATGCAGCACTGTTGGATGGTTGGAAGAAAAATAAAATTACTAGAAGAGACTTAGAACAATGGGATTGATTAAACTATGAAGATAGGCATTGTGGTTATTACCTATAACGAGGAACGTTTCATTGGTATGTGTTTAGATTCAATATTGATTGCTATCCAAGGGCTTGATGCTTCAGTAGTAGTAGTAGATTCGCACTCTACTGATAAGACATGCTTAATAGCCTCGCAAAGAAATGTACCTGTTTGTAAGATTCCCGATAAAGCATTACGGTGTGCTGCTTTAGGTAGGTGGATTGGAGCTAGGAAGCTTGGCTACTGTGATTATATATTCTTTTTGGATGGAGATATGACTTTACATCCACAATTTCTTGAGAGTGCAATTGCAGAACTAGAAAATGAACCTAAGGCCGGAGGAATTATCGGAATAATAGAGTATGTTTATTATAAAAACGACACCTTTGTTAGGCGGCAAAAGAATTATTTGGAAATTACGCATAGAGGCAAAGCAAAGCACTTTGGTGGTGCCTTGCTCATAAAAAGATCCGTTTATGACTTGGTGGGTGGATATGACCCATTTATCTTTGCAGAAGAAGAAACTGAGCTTTATAGCAGAATAGAACGCTACGGCTACTATGTGTTACAGATACCAAAGTTAATGGTGACCCATCACACAACTTGGGTTTCCAATATCCGAAAGTTGATAAATTTGGTTAATCCTGTGAATCGAAAGAATTATGGAGTAGGACAAGGGTTCCTTAGATCGATAGCAAAAGGAAACGTTAGAGAATACTTAAAACGACAATATGATATTATTGTAAATCTATTTTTGGATTTACTTTCAATATTCTTTTGTCTAATATTTGGCTTAAGTGCCTTTGCAGTAATATATCTGATTATTGCTCAAGTTGG
The DNA here is from genome assembly GCA_029778565.1 of bacterium. Lineage (GTDB taxonomy): Bacteria > Patescibacteriota > Saccharimonadia > CAILAD01 > BJGX01 > JAHFOQ01. Next base: position 1,060 of record JAKOQC010000448.1, on the reverse strand, counting down.
AGAATTGTTTTTTAATTACTTTGCAAGAGGCTCCTTTAAATGGTTTATTATAAATAAAGCACGTTATCTTCATTTGTTGTATGGCAGTATATATTACATAATATTCCAGAGAAGAACTGTTGAATGATGATTTGTCTGTTTCTGGTACACTTTAACAGAATGTAACTCTTGTTATATAGTGGACGATAAAATTGTGGATATACTCCATATGGAAAGGTGTTGTGTTGCTAACGGGGTACTGATGATATAGAAATTAATAAAGAGGTATTACTGTATTACTGTTATTTGATGGTTTAACGGATAGGCTGCAGATTATATTGAGTGGCAGGATCTGCATTTGATTGGGTATGTGCATTAAATGATTTGCAAGATGTTCATGGCTCACGAGAACGGATGGGACGTGCAGGCCGGCTTGAGGTGGAAAAAATTATTGTGTTCAGGTTACAGCTCCGCGTCTGGCGGAAATTTTGCGGAGCATGGGCGGGTGTGTATGTGCGTAGTAGGCATTGTGCATAAATTTGTAATATGTTGATTCTTAAATTATCAAAAATTACAACTCAGCCCAACAGATGTAAAGATATAGAAAGCATTTAGGAGGTCTCCAATGTGCGGCATTGCAGGAATTGGTAATAAAGAAGATGAGCTGGACGTTTCTGCTGCGGTCGAAGATAGCCTTGAGCGTATGCGCCACCGCGGTCCTGACGACAAAGGAGCAGAGCAATGGAACAGATGTTGTCTTGGCATGTGCCGGCTATCGATCATAGACATAGAAAGCGGACATCAACCCATATGGAACGAAGATAGGTCGATGGCTATTGTCCTGAACGGTGAAGTTTACAATTACCTCGAACTTCGGCAGGAATTGGTCGTTAAAGGACATAAATTTTATACGAAAACGGACACAGAAGTTTTGCTTCATTTATATGAAGAATACGGCGAAAGGATGCTTGAAAAACTGCGGGGGATGTTTGCCTTTTCGATCTGGGACGAAAAAAACCAGGAGCTTTTTTTGGCGAGAGACCGAATGGGTCAAAAGCCTCTCTATTATTTCGTTACTGCC
>JAKOQC010000447.1 GCA_029778565.1 bacterium | reverse complement strand
GCACGGAAACCTGTTGTAAAGGGCGCATTTTTTATCACCATGACATCTAATACCACCAAGTGTAATTCAAGGGTCATATAACGATAATAATTGGGAGTATCAGGGGGCGAAGCCTTAATTTTTTCCATTAGGGTCGCCCATGATCTTTGCTTCGCCAGCCAGCTGGCAGTGTAATTTTTATATTAGTTTACATAATGTTCACTGTTCTGGGCTATAGCCCGGCAGGGAATCACCTGGTTGTCATAATTGGTACTAAGCTGAGGGCTATTGCGTAGAACAGCCGTTATGTAGACTAGCTAACGGTGGCTCGCTGGCCGATGCTGGAACCTGGCCTAGTGATTCCATGGGGGGGCCCGTTATCGGGGGGGCCCTATGGTGTCACTGGGCTCGATTTCATACATCGCCCAGGAGGGAAACCTTGCTAGGAAATAGTTGGCATGGTTTTTGCTTATACTTGACTTAGTATCATTTTTTAACCGTTTCTGTAAAGCTAGCTTTACATTTCTATAAAGGTGGTGGTTAGAAATTAGGACAAATATTAGTTAGTTAGTTATTGATTAAAAGCCGCCCCGTGGCCGGCCTTCCAGCGAATTATCATGCGCGCGGGAACCTGATGTAAAGGGCGCGTTTTAGTTCACCAGGTCTTATCCCACCACCAAGTGAATTTCAAGGGTCTTAGATAGCAAATTATTAGCCCTATCAGCGGGCGTAGCCTTTACCCTTTACATTAGGGGCGCGCATGATAGCATTACGCCTCGCTGGTCGCGGCGGCATAGTGATTGATTAATTAATTGATTAATTGATTTAATTATTGAATTAATTGTCATGAATAATAGTTCGTATTGAATCTACAGAACAGGAAATGAACATTCATGTAAACTAGCTCCGCCCATTAAACAGGAGATCACCCAAGTTTTCATGCTAGTTTACATAATGTTCATTATCGGAAGTTAGAGAAGTTATAAAAATACCCGCTCAGTCAAGCGGGCTAAAATGAAGATTGGATTGTCGTGATTAAGTATAAACCAATTCCGAAATAAAAAATAATCGATATTACTTGTTGTTGTACGATATAAACACATCTTATAGTATTGCGTAAAAAACCTGGCGCAGCCAGGTTTTT
>JAKOQC010000446.1 GCA_029778565.1 bacterium | reverse complement strand
GTTATAGCACCAGATGAACCAGGCTCTTGTTCCATCCTTATAGCACAGTCATATCCATCCAGCTGCGCGGTCTCAGCGATAATATTCTCAACATCATGTGGGCTCTTCTGAACCCTTATTATGTCTTCTATCCAGTACAATCCTTGATGGTACGCAAGTTTGAAACCCACAGTATAGTCAGGTTCTCTTTTTCTTCCTTTACCACTACGTTTAGAGGGGTCTGTAGAAGCCATATCCCAGAACCTGACCCTCTTGGCTGTGGCTGGTATACTGTCGGCAGGCACTATAGTAAACCAATCTCTAGAGAACATATCACCTTTTTCACGTACTTCCCAGTTACCGTTTAATAGTTGTTCCCTAGTTACCGGGTCTAGTTCTGCAAGTGATTCCTTATATTCGTCAGCATCAAGGAACGGATTATCCGCAAGTCCGGCTGGTATAAATACTCTTCCAGCCTCTTCCCCTTCTACAAAGAACCTCTGATAGTAGAATTCACCGTACTCGCCTCCCGGGTTCGCAGTGGCCCTGAACCTTAGTGGAACTTTAAGGTGCTTAGGCTTTCTAAGACGTGAGAATAGGTATCTGTAGTTGTTAGGAGAGATATGGGTCACTTCGTCCATGCCAATAAACTGAAACTGAGCTCCCTGATAGCGGTAACAGTCATTATCAGATTCTAGGTATCCGAACGCCAATGTGGCACCAGAAGGGAATGTGTACTTCTTTTCTTTCTCTGACCACTTAACTTCGCCAGATTCTACAAACGGCATTAACCAGTCCTTTGACATAGAAATCAAGGCGCCTGGTAATGCTAAGTCAGCATATGTCTTACGAAACAGTATCGCAGAATAACCTGGTATATCTACAAATTGTAAGGCAGCCATCAGCTGAGCAACTGACTTGCCTCCACCAGCGGCACCAGTCAGCCGCCATACAAGATTTCCTTAACGTCATTCATCAATAGGAATGCGCGTTGTTTTGGTGTTGGCTCATATGGAATATATTTAGTCAACCTTGGAGTTAGCACCTTTTGTAGAGCCCTGATGTCAACGTTCGTTAAATCAATCTTGTCTGGCATTAGCATCACCTCCTTTTATCCACATATCAATTCTCTTCTTCCTATCATCACTGTAGAACTCCTGCTTCACATACCACTCCTCCATGTCGCTATCTGACTTAGAACTATTACAGCGTTCACAACTTGGCACAATATTTTCCCTCATTGTCTTACCGCCCTTACTAACAGGTATCACATGGTCCTTGGTAAGCTTAATACTCCTAGATTGCTTCCTGCCGCAATATGAACACTTTCCCCTGAAGTACAACACTGCATCTTTCCAATCCTTGAAGGAGTACCCATCTTCCTCGCCGGTGCGGTGCTTGGTATTGTTTAAGAATTTAGCCAGCTTTTTCTTGCTAATCTTTCTACTGATGTTGTAACACTCCTTGCAATCGGCCCTGTACCGCGTCGACCCATCTTTGAACTTACCATTCTTAGGAAACTCAGTCAGATCCTTTTCCAACCCACATACCTTGCATACTTTCGTCATTCTTTAACTACAACTTCTGTTGTTGTAGTCTTCTTCACCCCAATAGCCTTGAACACGTTGGCTTTAACCAGTATATCCAGAACCTCTTTGAGGTCCTCAGTCTTTGTAGGGCTATCCTTTAAGTTAGGATTTTCATCCGCAAGCTCGGGTCGTATCACGTCAGAGTTGTGCAATCTAGCTTTCCTCTCTAACTCTGCAGATAGTTGAAGTAGCCCCTTAATATCCTTAGGCTCCAACTCATATGGGTCAATAGCATTTATAGCAGTAGCCAGCTTCTCATTCAACGCTTGAGCCATTTCAATATGCTTCTTATTCATATCTAATATCTCCTGCTGGCGTTGTTGCAACGTTAGGTTATCTACATACTTGGCCCAGGCCTGCAGCCTCACTGGGAAGTCCCATCGAGCTCCTATCTTCTTAACTACAGCTACTGTAGTTCCTAGTTGCTCGGCGACCTGTCGGTACGACGGCCTCGTGCTGGGATACATGTCTCTGTAAGCCAACCAGATCTGCCATTCCCTGTCAGTCTCAGCAGGCTGGCGTTCCCACAGTTCTAACTCTGCTTCTCTAGCTATATCAATCCAATTGAAGTTATGATATCTGTAGTAGGATACTCGGTTGTTTTCAGCCTTTACACAATCTTCACATAAATGTCTGTTGGTTTTATGAGGTGTTTTTTCTTGGCCGCACCTGCGACATTTAATCATCATTTGTTCACCCCCTCAAATATATTATACGCAGCTGAGAACTACAATAGCACAATTATTGCAAAAGAGTATATTCACGGACTCGTAATATCGGTCCTTAAATAAGGCCCTTATAAAACCCCAGGGCACCTCGTCACGGACTCGTAATAATTATTTTAAACATGTACGCGCGTTATATATTTATACGTATATAATATTAATAGTCCCGGTGCCCCCGGAGGCGCGCGGGTTCTGGACTATAGTATGCGTGATTTCTGGACTAATAGTTCCCGGATTCCATAAATCCAGTGCCGCGGCGCTAGGGGGCGCGCTAAAATTGTCAGAATATTCTAGCAATTTCTGGACTATTCTAAATTTTCTGAATATTTTAAATTTTCTGAATATTTTAAATTTTCTGAATATTTTAAATTTTCTGAATATTTTAAATTTTCTAAATATTTTAAATTTTCTAAATATTTTAAATTTTCTAAATATTTTAAATTTTCTGAATATTTTAATTATTTAGAATATTAAAACTTTAATAATTTTTAAAAATGCTATTTACTTTTTTTAAAATATATGCTATAATATAATTAAAAGTTGATCTTTGACAACTAAATATTGAATAGTCTAATTGAGCTAGCTTTTAGCACATTAAAAGCCCCCATAAAAGCAAATTAAAAATCAAAGTGGAGGTATGAAAAAATGTTGAAAAACATTGAAAAGGTTGCTAAAAGCTACGGGAGCGTAGAAGAGGTCAAAAAAGCTATAAGGTCGCTTCAGTCAAGAAAGTCCAGGCTTAAAAAGCAAAAAAGTAGAAAAGACTACGAAGAGCTCATGACCGAAATCTTGCAACAAGAACAGTTACTAAAAGAAGTTCGCGACTACTTCGAGCCTAAAGCAAAGCCTGTACCAGAAATGACAAAAAGTGACATTGAACTACTAAACTACGAAGAAACTATCCGAGCAATCAAGTCTATTCAGTCGAAAAAGTGCCTAGTACAACACGCAACCGAGCGCATAGAAGACAACGTAGAATACCAAAAAGCGTGCGAAATTGAACGCATGCTGCTAGAGCACAAAAAGAAGATTAAGCCTATAGAAGACACAGTTGTTAGAAAATCAGACATAAACGACTTGATTGACCACCTAGAGAACCAGGAAGAAAAAATCTCAAAAGAATATGTTATAAACTTACTGAAAAACTTGCTGGATAAATAAACCTAAAACAAGCTAGCTCAATTAGACAACAACACTCCGGGGGGATAAAAACCCCCGGCCCCTGCGGGGGTAAAGAGGAATAGCCCATAGCCTCTATAAATAATGCAACGCTAGGGGGAGAAGGGCGCTGAATTGTCTGAATATTCAGAATTGTCAGAAGATTCAATAATCTACAGTTGCTTGTGCAGCTTCAGTCAGCCAAAACATAGCTGCGCAAATATTAAGAATTGTCTGACTATTCATACTATTCAGAATGTTCAGAATACTCTATAATCAGCCTCGACTGGTCAATGCAAAGCTGCGCAGTATAAAAGCAGTCAGCTTTGGCTAGCCAGCAAAAAGCCGCGTTAAAAGTAAAAGCCAACCATCAGTGACCATCAGCTGTTAAAAGCAAAAAAGATGACAGTCATTTAAGACTGTCAACTTTAATCGATATTAACCTTCTATAGTTTTATATTATTTGCAACTTCTTTCAGTATGTTTAGACTGTTAATGTCTAATTCTTCGAGAACTTCTGTTAGCGTTCCTCTGACACTACAGCCACTGTTGACATCAAAGATGTCATCAGTAACACATATACTGTAATCGTCGTCAGAATATTTAGTTATGATTATACTGTTCATTTTATCACCTCCTATGTATATTATAACATATATTCATGCGGACTACTCAAGCAAATATAACTTCTAAATATAACTGTAGCAGCCACGGTCAGCTTGAGCCGGGTTGTATCTACAGTCTCGTGTGCAGCTTCAGCTAGCCTGAGCGGAGCCTTGCCGTAACAACGTTAGCTAACTAAAAACGAAATGTGCCGCATTAAAAGCAAAAAAGAATGCAGCTGCTATCAAGCAGCTGCAATTGTTAGATGTACTTGCCAGCGTACGCAACCATTGCAGATGCTAGTTCAAATGCAGCGTCTGCAATCTTTTCAGCTACTTGTTCATCAATATTGTTGTCGCATAGTAGCTCATATACTG